>JAKITZ010000047.1 GCA_021647805.1 Robiginitomaculum sp. | reverse complement strand
GAGCCGCAATCCAACCTTGCAGCAGCAACGTAATACTAGTTGATTGTTTTCACCATTCGCCTTGTGCCACCTACAAGGATGGACACCGAGTCGTAGCCTCGTATGACGAGGGTGGTAAGTGCGACCATTAAAACTTTAGCAATCCCCAACAAAAGTGACCGTTGAGTGTTTTAGATTAAATAAGCGTTTTAGATTAAATTTTATGTCGCTTGGTAGCTTGGTAATATTTCGCTGCCAATTTGATCGCCAGCAAAATATTTTCCGTTGATAGAAATTTTAATTTTTACTCTCCAAATGGCCTCACACGACACATCAATTTGTGTAGCCTTGCCATCAATGGCTATCGCGGTCGATAACAGCACTTCATTGCCATTCATCGCCACTAACCTGTTGGTGTGGTCGACAATTTGCTCAGCGATAGAAGTTTGCCCACCAAAGTGATGTAAAGATGGTGGCACGCAATGTTTGTTTTATGAATGATCCCTATCATTATCCGCTGCATACCATTGCAAATCACGGGTCATATACATTGTTGCAGCAATAGCAATTAACGAGGTAACTGCCCCGACCAGCAGTGCAAAATCAACCATACGCATCAACACAAACAACAAGATATAAACCCCGCTGAACAACATCAAAGCGGTTATGGTTTTTTGCTTGCCAAATACCACACCAGCATAAAGCCCGGTTAGGCCGACAACTGCTGTGGCGGCAATTAGAAACGCCCAGTCAAAGCCAATGTGTTCTGAAAAGGCCAGCAATAAAAGCTAAAAAACCGACTGTGCCAAGCCGATCAATATATATTGCGCCGCGTGTACTGGTTGCCGTCCGGTAATTTCGAACAAGAAAAAGGTAAGAAATACCAAGCCAATAAATAACAACGCGTATTTTAATGATCGCGAGACAAATTGATATGGCGTCGATAGGTCAACAAAAGTGACGCTCATTCCTTCACTATTTCTGGAGAAGCCGTCAAAAGTACTAAGAAAAGCCATAGATGGCAGGCCAGAGGCCAAGGTCGGAATTGTTCTGGAGCTAACAAAGCCGGTGTCGGTTATTTGTTTATTATCTGGTAGAAAATTCCCAGAAAATCCCGGATGCGGCCAATTGCTGGCGATTTTAATTTTTGTCGATTTAGCAAATGGAATAATAGATATTTGCTTTGCTCCGCCTAATTTGAAATTAACGGTAATCTTTAATCTTTCTTGCTGCAATAAATTGCCCGCGGGAGTGCTAATGACTTGTCCAAATCGGTTTTGTATATTCTTTGAGCTGTTTGCTGAGGACATCGTACCAAATACAGGGTCAGAAATGCTTTGAATTAAAAAATCTCCGGCAAATGGAGTGAAAATTTGTCCCTGAACGCCGTCAGTAGATAATGAAGCATCGGAAAGTGCGCCGCGTAAATCGGACACTCCAATTAATATTTGTGCCTGTTCCAGCGAAGTTTTATTGTTCTCGTTATTAAAAGTACTTAAAGCCCGCAAATCAAATTCTGCCTTAAACGACAGATCACTTTCATAAACCTGTACGGTGTAAAGAGACTTCTTTTTAGTTGAAACATCAATATCAGCTATAATTTCTCCAGTATTGGCAAACAGCAATATCGTATCTTGTTTTGACCATATTCCTTCGGGGTCTTTACTAGTTATTGGAATAGCTAATACTGGGCCAATGATTTTTTGAAAGCCACCTGCGGCAAAGGCAATTTCGTAACTGACACTATTTGCTCGCCCGGATCTATCGTAAACAATTAAGAAAACAAACAAAGTAGGAATGGTCATTATCAAGACCAAAGCACAGACCAGTATCAATTTTAGTCCCGGCGATTTGAAATTATATTTGTCGTTTTGCGGTAAGCTCATTGTCGTCCCCTTGTTAAACGGCTTCTGTTTAACCAATAAAACAAAACTTGTGACAAAAATATGTAAGGGTCAAGACCATTTAACGGCTGAAATTTTGCAACAAGCCGCTTGTCAAAACCTAAAAGTCATGGTCACCATAGGGTGATGCATATTGTTGATGAATTGATATTAGAACGAGGAATAAAGCTGCAATCCGTGCCAGTTTTATGGCGCCTAATTAAACCTGCCCTGTTTTCTTTGCTTGGCTATTCTGCGGCCAGAAGAATTGCTGATTTAATATCTCCACTAAATGGCTTTGAGGCATTTTCTGCAGTTTCAGACGAGCTGGACTTACAAATAGATAGTGTCGGGCTTTCGAACGTTCCCAAAACCGGACGCTGCGTAATAGTTTGTAATCACCCAACCGGCCTTGCCGATGGAATAGCCGTGTTTGATTTGTTGCGAGACCGTCGTCCTGATATAGTGTTTATGGCCAATGCTGATGCATTGCGGGTAGTGCCAAATGGTGAGGATATTATTATTCCAGTAGAATGGGTATTGGCAAAGCGCAGTCGTGAAAAAGCTAGAAATACTCTTTTCTTGTTTCGCCAAGCAATGGCTGATGAGCGGTGCGTGGTAATTTTCCCGGCTGGGTCATTGGCCAAATTAACGTTCAGCGGTTTGATCGATAGGCCTTGGGAAAACTCGGCTTTTTCATTGGCCAAAAAATCTCGAGCACCGATTATTCCGGTAAACATTACCGGGCGAAATTCTCTTTTATATTATTTATTTTGTACTTTAAGTGGCGAATTGCGCGACATAACCTTGTTTCACGAGCTGCTCAATAAACAAGACAAATTATTCCAGTTTAATATTGGATCCGCAATTACAGCCGAAGAACTACCAAGCAATACCGAGCAGGCAATAATTATGCTTCGACAACAAGTAACCGAACACTTGGCAATTACCGAATAGCTCTAGAACTTGACTCTAGGCTGCGCAAATTATTGGTTGCCCTGCTATTTGTAATGCTTGGTGCAGATCATTCCAAATATCCCGCACATCCTCCAAGCCAACTGAAAGTCGTAACAGGCTTTCGCTGATACCATGGGCGGCACGTTCTTTTTCTGTATACGCACTGTGGGTCATGCTGGCCGGATGTTGGATCAAACTATCGGCATCACCAAGGCTAACCGCGCGTTTGATCATCTGCAATGCGTCCATAAACCGGGTTGCTTGGCCAAATCCACCAGATAATTCTATGGTCATAACCCCGCCGCCGCCGCGCATTTGGCTGTTAGCTAAGTCATTTTGCGCAAAACTGGTAAGTCCGGGGTATGAGACCTTGGCTATCAATGGGTGTGTTTCCAATAATTTTGCTAATTCAAGAGCCGTAGAACAATGCCGATCCATACGAATGCTTAAGGTTTTTAGGCCGCGTAATAGTTGATGTGCAGTTAGCGGATCCATCACCGCGCCGGTCATGTCTTTTAAGCCTTCAAGGCGCACCCGCGTCATAAGTTCTTCTCTGCCAGCGGCCAAACCAGCTATTAAATCGCCGTGGCCGCTTAGGAATTTAGTTGCCGAATGAACCACAATATCAGCACCAAGGTTTAACGGCTGTTGCAAATACGGAGTGCAATAAGTGTTATCAACCACGGTAAGCGCGTTATTGGCTTTGGCAATTTTAGCTATCGCCGCAATATCGACCAACTTCATATTTGGATTGGCCGGACTTTCAAAATATACAATTTTGGTGTTATCGCTAATCGCGGCTTTTAATTGCTTTGGATCACTCATATCAATGCTGGTAACTTTGATGCCGAACCGTGACAGTCCATGGTGGATAAAGGCAAAGGTACAGCCATACAAAGTATCATCGGTGATAATTTCGTCACCCGCAGATAGAAACGTCCATAAAACCGAAGTTATCGCTCCCATGCCAGAAGCAAAACATAAGCCGGCCTCGGTCTCTTCTAAAGCGGCAAATCTTTTTTCTAAAACTTCCAGTGTCGGATTGCTGATCCGTGAATAAAAATGCCCCTTACTTTTGCCGGAAAATCTCGCGCCACCTTCGTTTGTGTTTTGAAAAGTAAAAGTTGAGCTCATATAAACCGGCGGGTTTAATGCGCCTTTGGCTTCGCTATCATCATAACCAACATGGATTGCCCGCGTTGCAAAGCTTAATTCATTTGTCGATTTCATTTTTACTCTCCACTTTTAAACACTCATCATGCTCTAATATGGACGCAATGTTATTGCGTTTATGCTATAATTGGTCATAATATTGGCATTAACTGCTAATCGGAGTGTAGTATGGATAATATAGATCGAAAAATCATTCGCCAGCTACAAGTAAATGGCCGGTTGAGTAATCAAGACCTTGCGGCAAAAATTGGCTTGTCACCATCACCATGCTTGCGCCGGGTAAAGGCGTTGGAGAAACTTGGCATTATTACTGGTTATGCTGCTTTGGTTGATCAAGAAAAATGCGGTTTGCCGATCAATGTGTTTGTTGAAGTCAAATTAAAAGAACCAAATGACAAATTGATAAAGAAATTTGAGCAAGGCGTAAAAGCCTGCGATGAAATTATTGAATGTTACCTTATGACCGGCAGCCGTGATTATTTACTACATGTGGTTAGCGCATCATTGGGTAGTTATGAGCAATTTATCAGAGAGACTTTGACCAGACTACCCGGCGTTGCCAGCATAGATAGTGCCTTTGCCTATGGACGAGTTAAGGCTGGTAAGTATTATCCAGTTTAATCGCTACGCTTGAGCTCCGACCAGTCAACTTTTCGCATTATTTTGTCGTAAGTTTTGGTCGGGTGCGGCCATAATGTCGGAATAAAGCCATCTTCTCGTTTATACCAGCTTTGGCATGACGTTGCCCAAACAGTATTGGCAAGATCTACTTGTAATTGCTTGTTATATTTTTCAACAGCTTCTATTTTTGGCTCAATGACCTCGTTGGGTTTTAAGGCTGTTAGCACCTGCATTATGTATTGCAATTGGCTTTCTATCATCAAAATCATCGACGAATGGCCAAGTCCGGTATTTGGCCCCAGCATGAAAAACGTGTTGGGAAAACCTGTTACCATCAGGCCTTTAAGCGCTCTAAGGTCATTACGCCACTTATCTAGGCTAGCGCCATTACTTCCGGATATTTCAATGCCCGGCATAAAAGAGGTGGCGGTAAATCCGGTGGCCATGACTATCACATCTGCGGCAATTTTTTCACCAGTAACCGTTTCAATATGACCTTTTCCGATATGGTCTATGCCAGCGGTTTGTAGATCGACATTTGGCATATTGAACATGTCATAATAATCATCGGATATGAGAATACGTTTGCAGCCAAGTTCATAATCAGCAGTTAGTTTGCGATGTAATACCGGATCTTTGATTTTGCGCTTTAAGTAACTCAAAGAGCGACTTCGCATAATTTTATTAACCAGTGATCCCGGTCTCATTCCATGAAAGAAAAATTTGTCATGACGGGTAAACAAAAAACCTCGGAACAGTCGGTGTATAAAGGGAAATTTTTTGAATATGGATTTTTCGAAACTGCTATATTGGCGATCATCACGAGGCATAACAAAATTTGCCGTGCGCTGAAACATGGTCAGCGATTTTACTTTTTTGGCGATTGCCGGGCCGATTTGTAAGGCACTGGCGGCGCTGCCAATTATGACTACATTTTTGTCGGATAGATCAACTAAATGATCCCAACGGGCTGAGTGAAATACTTTGCCAGTAAAACTATCTAGTCCAGAAATTTTTGGAATGTGCGGTGTTCCAAGGAATGAAACGCTCCACATCACAAATCGGGCGTGAATAATTTGACCCTTTTTGTCTGTTATTTTCCACAAGGCTTTGGGCTCATCAAACTCAGCAGAAACTATCTCGGTTCCAAATTCGATATGCGGTGTTAGCTCATGTTCGGTAACAACATCTTCTACATATTTTCGGATTTCCGCTTGCGGTGAATAAACTCGACTCCAATTAGGGTTGGGGGCAAATGAATAACAGTATAAATGTGATGGCACATCGCAGGCAGCTCCCGGATAATCGTTATCATACCAAGTGCCACTAACTCCGGCGGACTTTTCGAAAATTTTGAAATTATCAAATCCAGCTTGTCGCAATTTTACGGCCGCTCCGATACCCGCCAAACCAGCCCCAACAATCGCAACATCCAATAATTTCTCAGCCATTATTCTCTCTATCTGTCTCAACCTGTAACCAGTTCATAAATGGCTGATGACTTAGCTGCTCGTCAATACTTATCACCAAAAAAGCGGGAACTTCATACGGATGCAACCTTAAAAACTCAGCTTGTAACTCATCGGTGTTTTTTGCACCGGTTTTCAGCCAAACCTGAACCTCGCTTTCTTTGCATAACTTACCTTTCCAGCGATACATGCTTGTAATTGATTGGCTAATATTGGCACAGGCTATTAATCTTTCCCGTAAGAGCTGTTCAACGGCATTTTGTGCTGTTTTGCTGTCTGGCCAAGTAGAATAAATCAGAAAAGCCATGGCAATTACTCTTTCAATTCTATATACTCAAAATATCGAATTGAACGATGTTTTGAATATATATTTTTTTAGAAATCCATCAACTTATCCAAAAACCGGTGCCCACTTTTTGGGTCGATGGAGTATAGAACACGTTTTTTAAGGATAGGCCATGACGATTAAAAATACAGCACTTGTTTTATTTTCTGGCGGGCAGGATAGCTCGGTCTGTTTGGCTCATGCTTTGGAAAATTATGACTATGTAGAAACTGTGGGATTTGATTATGGTCAAACCCACGCGGTGGAAATGCAAACTCGTACCGTTTTTTTGCAAGAATATCGCAATTTATTTCCCAGTGTATCCGAACGGCTTGGCCAAGACCATTTAGTTGATTTATCAGGTTATGGAAAAATCGCGGAAAGCTCGTTAACCACAATTGCTGCAGACAACAGGCGAAAAGACGGTTTGCCGGAAACTTATGTGCCGGGACGTAATTTGATGTTCCTGATAGCAGCGGCAGCGATTGCAGATCGGCGCGGGGCTAGTGTGCTGGTTGGTGGAATGTGCGAAACTGATTATTCTGGTTATCCTGATTGTCGCAGAACAACCATGGATGCAGCTGAAAACCTGATCAAACTGGGCATGGGGCTGAGTTTGACCATTGATACCCCTTTGATGTATTTAACCAAGGCTGAGACTTGGGAACTTGCCAAACAATTGGCTGGTAAAAAACTAATAGAACTTATAATTAGCCACAGTCATACTTGTTATGCTGGGGATCGCGAGAACCTACATGAATGGGGTTATGGCTGTGCCAAGTGTGAAGCATGTATTTTACGCCAGCGCGGATATGAAAACTGGAAAACCCTTACATGACATGGTCGGTAAAAGAAATGTTTTTGACCTTACAAGGTGAGGGACAGCAAAGCGGACGGGTCGCGGTGTTCCTACGCTTTACCGGCTGTAATTTATGGTCAGGGCGCGAGCAAGACCGCCATAAAGCCGTGTGTCAGTTTTGCGATACTGAATTTGTCGGCTTTGACGGAGTAAATGGCGGGCAGTTTACCAGTGCTACGGAACTTGCAGAGGCAGCTTTTTCATTATGGCCGAGCGGCGGCAAACCGCTTGTGGTTTGTACTGGTGGAGAGCCATTATTACAGCTAGATGACGAATTGATCCAAGCTCTACATGCACAAGGTTTTGAAATTTCCGTTGAAACAAATGGCACGATTAAAGCACCCAAAGGAATTGATTGGCTGTGTGTTAGTCCAAAAGCAGATGCAGCTTTATTGCAAACTTCTGGCGATGAATTAAAACTGGTTTACCCACAAGTAAAAAACAAACCAACCGATTTTGAACATCTGGATTTTTCCAAATTTTCATTGCAGCCCTTGGACGACGAACAGTCAAAAGAAAATACTGACGCGGCTATAAAATGGTGCCAAAAGCACCCTAAATGGCACTTGAGCTTACAAACCCACAAATGGACAAACATACCATGACCACGATAACCAATACTTCGGTCAATAAATTTAATTCTATGCCAATGGAGATAACTCGTTCGGCATGGTTCGAAGCAGCACATTATTTACACAAATGCAAAGACGGCCAAGGTTATACCCAGTTACACGGCCATTCATTCAAAGTAGAAATTACTTTGCGCGGCATTCCAAATGGTGAAAATGGCTGGGTTGAAGATTTGGCAAGCATTGGCGCTGCATTACAAGACATTCGCCAGCAATTAGATCACCAATGTTTAAACGAGATCGAAGGTTTGGAAACTCCATCGCTGGAGCGCATTTGTGCTTGGATCGCAGATAAGCTGGCACCAAAATTTGCCAGCCTATCAAAAGTGCGAGTGTTGCGACCCTCATTATCAGAAGATTGTTTGTTACGATTATAAGCCGGCTTTGAGCTTAACTTGCTGGCGTATCGGCTAGGTCACGTACTAATTTGCGGGCTAGTTTATCAAAAGCTCGCCTGGCATCATACCAAGTTGTTGATCCGTAAGCTTGCCCGAGCCAGTTTTCTTCCCACTTAAATTGTATATCAGCCACAGAATTACCTTCAGCATCGAGTAAGCGGCCAGTTACGCTAGCGCCGCCTAATGCAATGCTTTCGGCGCTTAATCCGGGTTTTGATCTATACTGTGCCATGGTTGGGCGGTTGGGCTTTAGCTCGGTAATAATTAGCTCAAGCCGCAAACCTGTATCGGCCAACAGGCCGCCTTGCTGCAATGCTGATAACATTTTTTCCTGCAATACCGCCTGCATTTTTGTGACATCACGTTCATCATAAACTTCGATTTCTGCGGCAACATCTTCACTTGGCATTACCGAAACCGATGTAATTTGCAATGATTGTGGCGGCTGGCCATTAAAAGACAGCTCATACTTTGTATTGCCGGCTACGGCACCATTGGCAATCATGGCAAACAAGCTAATTACTATAATATTTTTTAACATTGATATCTCCTGTAGTTAAGACAGCCCAAGCCCCAGCAATTAACCATATAACATATTTTACCGCTTAACCCCAGAAATAATCAGTCCTTTACCTAAGGAAACAGGTTAATTTGATAAAGTTTGCGTTACTATTGACCCTAATCACTGCTGCGAAGTTCGGTGTCTTCATCATCGCCAAGCACTGTATTGGTGGCTTTGCCAACCGCTTTGGTTGCAACATTGGCTCCGGCTTTGGTGGCCTTGGCGGTTACAGAAACAGCGGTTCCTGCGACTTCTGCTGTAGTTCCGATAACCGTTCCAATGACACACCCAGATAATAAAGGCAGAGTTAAAGCCAGCGTAATATACAGTTTTTTGTTTTTCATTTTGATTCTCTTTCCATCAAGCTTATTGATGGTTAAATTAGCTTGATAGATGTTACCGCAAGGTTTCAATTTTATTATTTTATGCAGAAGCTTTTTTTCCTACTGCTTCTTGCAAAGCAGATAAAAGGGTACTGATGATCTCTTGTTTTGGTTCGTCCGTGCTTGTGAACATGGAAATGGCATTGATGTGTGCTTGTATCAGTCGGTGATCGCCGGAAGTACTAATTTTTAAGCTATCGATATAACGACATAAACTATCTGCAAGCTGGCTTAATTGTGGCTTGGAAAAAGACCCGGACAGGCTCCTAAGTGAATGACTTGAGTTATATACGGATTTCAAGCATTGAGTGTTTGCCGTGGCAAATGCAGATCGGAGTGTTAAAATCTCTCTGTAAATAACATCGTTAAACTCATTACTTAATTTTTTAAATGTTCCTTCTAACTCGCCCAGTGAACGCAAATCATCTTCTATCGAGCTGTTTCCAGATTTTTGTTTCAACTTACGATCTGGTGCAATCATTTGTGCCATCAAAAACCTCCATTAGAAGCGTTTGAAATTTCTGCTTGTTCAGCGCGCCTTTCTGTCCCGTTATATTCTTTATTTGTGTTACGACGGCGATCCGGGCCGAAGAAAGTATCCGTACGCACAAACATTCGCGGACGCTCAACCACAGCGACAATCCTCTGATATAGATTTTGCGCGGTTAGTGGTTTGCATAAAAATTCTGTGGTGCCAGCATCTCTGGCTTGTTCTACCAAGTGTCGCTCCGAGTGACCGGTCATCATGATAATAGGTAACATCGGCGCTGGTGAGTCCTCCGAAGTTCTGATCATTTTGGTCATCTCGATCCCGTCGATCGGCTGCATAGCCAGATCAGTAATCATCAGATCATAAGAAGTTGATTGCAAGGCATCAAATGCCTCGGCGCCATCTTTGGCAAGATCAACATTGCGCAGCTCAATAGCCGCCAATAATGTTCGAACCAGTCTTGCCATATGCTGGTTATCTTCGACCACCAGTACGCGCACATTGTCAAATTGATAGGCCAGCGGATTCCCCGTATTCCATTAGCGTTGAGGCAATCTGATTTGCATTGGTTAAACTGCAGTAAAGAAATAGCAAAAAACAATACTTTTACTTCGGATTTGTTATTTTTACTTCAATTGGTTGTTTCGAAGATAAATTCACATCGCGCTGCGGGAACGGAAAGTCGATATTGTTTTTATGAAAACTATCCCAAATCGCCAGCATCACTTGGGACGATACATTGCCAACACCATTGTGCGAATCTTTGATCCAGAACCGTACTTCTAAAATCACCGCACTGTCAGCAAACTCACGCAATTGGCAAACTACCGGCGGGTCGGTTAAAACTCTATCTATTGATTTTGCCGCTTCCACCGTTAGCTCAATCGCTTTGTGGACATCAGAGTGGTAGGCAATGCCGATCTTGTGTTTAATCCGCACCACTGGGTCAGTAAACGACCAGTTGACTACTTTGCCAGTAACGAAGCTTTCATTGGGTATTAAGTGCTCTTTTTGATCTCTGGTTACTACCGAAGTATAACGCAAACCCAAAGATGTTACCCGGCCATAGGTGTTATCAACCTCGATCACATCACCTGGTTTGATCGAGCGATCCATCAACAAGATCACCCCGGATATTAAGTTAGCAAAAATTCTTTGCAGCCCAAAACCGATACCAAATGACAGAGCACCACCAAGCAATGCCAAGGATCCAAGCGGCACGTTTAGGCTCGATAAAATAATAATTACCGCCACCGTGGTTAAAGTTATTTGAATGGCTTTGCTTAACAGCAATTGTACCGATGGCGTTAAAGACGGCAGTTTTTCCACACGAGTACGCAGTAACCCAGAAAGGCGATTGGCTAGCCATAAAAGAACTACGGCCAATAACACCCCTTGCAGGCCGACCAAAATCGAGAAATGAACCTCTCCATCACCACTGATATCTGGAACTAATGGCTTGTTCAAAAACTCTAATACCGGCTGAAGCCAGCCAAATATATTCAATGCCGCTAACATCCAAGCCAATTGCGCCAAAGTTCTTGACCAAAATGGCTCAGCAATAAACCCGGTGATCAGTCGAATTACTACATAAGCAGCGGCCAGCGAGCCGGCAATTCTAGCGATCACTGCCGGATACTCATAAGCCAGCAAGCCCACTTGCGCCCCGTTAAGGAAAATAAACAATAATGAAGATAATAAAATGGGCGCAAAGTATTTTGCCAGCGATTCACGCCATTTTTTGAAAGCTTCTAGCTTTTCGCCCTGATCGGCAATATGGGTAAATATGTTTAATAAAACTGGCCGTAATAAAATAGCTAGTATTGTTGCCCCCAAAACCGTTGCCAGTTGAATGGCGGTATCTATGGTTAATACTTGAGTTTGAAACCAACTATAAACATGCCCGCCGATGTCTTGCGCTTCGGCGATAAGTTCTTCAGGCACTAATTCTTCTGTTTGTAAGTAACTCATGTTAGATACTAATATGGGTTTGTAGTTTTTGTCGATAGGTACTGATATAAAGTGCGCTTCTGTTTGATATTGCTTTTTTCGCTTGCTGGGTTTTCTGGGGCAATTGCCAAAGAAAGCCGTTTAGAAGCGGCCAAGCAATCCATCTGGCGCGGTGAGTATCAACAAGCAATTTTATCGTTGTCAGGCCTACAAGAATATCAGCCGAGTTTATTGGAGGCTGAGGTTCGGCTTACCCGTTATAGTATCGGTTTTAGTAATGATTTTGATGACGAGTTGGATAAAGCGCAATTAGCGGCATTACGAGCTTTGGCTTTACGGCCAAAAGCTGTGCAACCCAGATATTCACTTATCGCAGTGATCGGTTATCGGGCGCGTAGTAAAAGCCTGTTTACAGGCTTGCGTAAGAGATGGGCTTCCAAAGGGCGCAAACTTATTGACGAGACGCTTCTGCTGGAGCCGGATAACCCATGGTCGCATGCCATGTCTGGTAACTGGAATTTAGAGATTTTGCGCCGCACCTCAAAACGCAGGGCACGGCTTGTCGGAGCCAGCATTCAAGGCGGACTGGACGGTTGTGCAAGGGCTTTGAAATTAGCCCCGGATAATACGCATATTACCGCACAATGCGGCTTGGCTTTATTGATCGTTGATGATCCGGCTTTGGACGCTCTTGGTGTTCTGGCACTAGAAATGGCCGCCAAAACAGTGCCAACCAATGACGCATTTACCTGTTTGCGGCAGCAACAAGCAGCAGATATTCTTAGGTTGAGAGACAATGGTCAGATAAAGTCCGCACGCAAATTGGTGAAGAATATTTTATTAGCAAAAGAAGTTACTGACTGGCCCAGACAATGCGAGCGATCCAGTCGATCTGTGAACGATCCAGTTTTCTCCCCGGATATTCAGGATTAAGGCTGGCAAGTTCGATTTTTTTATTACTGATGCTACGCAATTCCTTGGCCATAACCTCGCCATCTATTGTCCTAACCACGACCCGATCACCACGACGCAAGGTTTCTTCCGGTGCCACTACAATTCTGTCACCATCTCGAAATACCGTCAACATCGAATCGCCGCTTATCTCAAGCGCATAACAATTATCAGCTGCTAATCCGGGAAACCG
>JAKITZ010000046.1 GCA_021647805.1 Robiginitomaculum sp. | reverse complement strand
TTTCTTCACTTAATATCTTAAAATCCATGACTTGGTCATTGCCTAAGTTCTTAACCAGAAACTCTGATATTCGGGTCGTTAAGTCTAAGACTAAGCCAAAAATTTAAACCGTACGTTCCAACATCATGCGTTTAATCTCGCCTATCGCTTTGGCTGGGTTTAGCCCTTTTGGGCAAACTTGTGTGCAGTTCATAATCGTATGGCAACGATACAGCCGAAACGGATCTTCCAATGCGTCCAAACGCTCACCAGTGGCTTCGTCTCGACTATCTATTAGCCAACGATAGGCTTGCAGCAAAGCTGCAGGGCCAAGGTATTTATCGCCATTCCACCAATAACTAGGACAGGCAGTGGAACAAGAAGCACACATAATGCACTCATACAGGCCGTCCAGTTTGTCACGATCCTCTGGGGCTTGGCGCCATTCTTTTTGTGGCTCAGGCGTGGTTGTTTTAAGGTATGGCTCCATTGCGGCGTGTTGAGCGTAAAAGTCGGTAAGATCCGGCACCAAATCCTTAATCACTGCTAAATGCGGTAAAGGAGAAATCGAGATTACTCCGCCGCGACCTTTCAATTCCCCATAGCCCTTGGTGCAAGCAATGGTATTACGGCCATCAACATTCATCGCGCAGGAGCCGCAAATGCCCTCACGACACGAACGACGAAAGCTGAGCGTCGGATCAATTTCGTCTTTGATGTAGATCAGCACATGCAAAGTCATCGGCCCGCATTTGGAGGTATCGACATCATAAATATCCCAGCGCGGATTATCGCCAGTATCCGGATCATAACGATAAATTCGAAAACTCTGTATATTTGCCGGATCAGAACCATCTGGCGCAGGCCAATGTTTGCCTTTGGAGATTTTAGAGTTTTTGGGCAGTGTTAATTGAGCCATATCAAATTTTAGCCTTATTCAACATTAATGCGAGTTTAAACATTATCCAAACACCCGTCGTAAAATTTCTGAACTGCGTTTGGCCGGATTTTCGCGAATTGCTGCTTCTTCTTTGCCGATATAGGTAAAGACTCCACTAAGGCCGTATTTTACGCCATGAGAGATCAGATCATTTTTGGCATTTCTGGTCAGATTTGGCGCAAAAGGAATAGACTGCAATCTTGCGGTTACATCATCTAGGGCATTAAACGCTCCGGTTCCAGCCAGCGAGCTTTTCATAATCGGCGTAAACAATCTGCTCAAAGCCGGAGTGGTTTTGCTTTGCAAATATTGCGTTGCGGCATTGTCTGACCCGCGAACAATACCAATAGCATCAGCAATACTAAGATCAGCCACCGCGTCCATAAAGATACTTTTGGCCACCGGAGCGGCCTTTTCTGCGCCTTGATTAAGCTTTGTCTGTAGATTATCCAACATACCGCTTGCGCCAACCGAAGCCATGATTCTTTGCACGTCTTGTAATTTTTGCGGTAACGGAATGCGGATCAATGAATTATTAAAAAACCCGCCAGAACGACCAACAATACCAAGCGCGGACAATACGCCGTTTGACAATGCCGCACGTATTCCTTCAGCCGCTTCGCCTTGGGTTAGCGCACTGCCACCCATCGCCAACACCGCCTCAAGCAATGCCGGATCAATGGTTTCACAGGCCGCCACTGGCGCACCAAGTAAAAGCGCAATCGCAGAACGTCGTGACAAATTTGTTGAATGTGATTGGGTCATACTAAGTAATCCTTAACCGTATAAATCCATCTGATCAAATAAAGGCCTTATTACCCATTTATAAGTACCACCTTTGCCTGGGCCAATGATTGATGAAATGGCATTATTATATTCATGGTAGAGTCTTGAGTATTCAACTTTGATATTCATAATGGGATAGTCACCATAGCGATGTAAAAATTCCCACAAGATGTCTGCTTCCGTTTCTTTATATGCATCTTTTACATTATTTGCCCTAGGAAGGGCATAGCAAATTTCTAACTGTAGAGTTTTTAAGTTTTCAAAAAGTTGATTCATCCACTTAAGATGACATGTAATCCGTTTTTGAAAATGGCCACTCCCGACATAAAGTAGTGGAGAGTGCCCATTTGGGTAAGAGAAAGAAAAATCTCGTTTACTTCGGATGACATAGACAGTTCGAGGATCCTGAACATCAGATAAAAAAGATTCGTTTTTCTCTGCCAAATGACTCTTCAATTCACGCCAATTTTTTAAGCCTTTGGTTATTTGACAACGCTTCCAGTCTAACCTAATTCTTGCCACCCTCAATACACCCTTGCTTTTGGTTTTATGTATTCAACTTCGTCGGTCATGGTATAGGTATGTACCGGACGATCACCAAGTTTGACCTTTTTGTCGTCAAACCATGCCAATGAGTGCTTCATCCATTTGTCATCATCGCGATCAGGAAAGTCTTCTCTGGCGTGGGCGCCACGGCTTTCGGTGCGCGCCGCCGCACCATAAATAGTGGTCATGGCATTGCCCATGAGATTATCCAACTCTAGCGTTTCCATCAGATCACTATTCCAAATCATGGAGCGATCAGTAACTTTAAGATCAGCCCTAGCGGCACTGGTTTTGGCCAAGGACTCACAACCTGCTTTTAGAACGTCACCAGTGCGAAATACCGCGCAATCATTTTGCATGGTGCGTTGCATATCAAGGCGTAATTCGGCGGTAGTAATATCGCCTTTTGCCTGTCTGAAGCCATCAAGACGCGATAAATGCGCTTCGGTACTTGGCAGGTCACGACTGACTGCTCCGGGTGTAACAGTTTCGCCGCAACGTAAACCAGCTGCTCGACCAAACACCACCAGATCAATTAACGAATTTGAGCCAAGACGATTGGCGCCGTGAACAGAAACGCAAGCCGCCTCGCCGACAGCCATCAATCCCGGCACCACTGCATCAGGGTCGTTGCCCTTTTTGGTTACTACTTCGCCATGAAAATTAGTCGGAATACCGCCCATATTGTAATGACAAGTCGGCAATACCGGAATTGGTTGTTTGGTTACATCAACACCGGCGAATATCTCCGCGCTTTCGGCGATACCTGGCAAGCGTTTATGGATCATTGCCGGATCAAGGTGATCAAGGTGTAAGTATATATGATCATTGCGATCACCAACTCCGCGTCCGTCACGAATTTCCAAAGTCATAGCTCTGGATACTACATCACGAGAAGCCAAATCCTTAGCCGATGGCGCGTAACGCTCCATAAACCGCTCGCCCTCGGAATTAACCAGATAACCGCCCTCGCCGCGCACCCCTTCGGTGATTAACATGCCGGCACCATAAATGCCGGTCGGATGGAACTGTACAAATTCCATGTCTTGCATTGGCAGACCAGCCCGCAATACCATGCCGCCACCATCGCCAGTACAAGTATGCGCCGAAGTGCAAGAAAAATACGCCCGGCCATAACCGCCAGTAGCTAGAATTACTTTTTGTGCAGTAAAGCGATGCAAAGTGCCATCATCAAGCTGCCAAGAACTAACACCTCTACAACTACCATCATCGTCCATTATTAGATCAAGAGCAAAATGCTCGATAAAGAAATCCACATCATGACGCAATGATTGTCCATAAAGAGTATGCAACATCGCGTGACCAGTGCGATCAGCCGCCGCACAAGTACGGTGCGCCGCTGGGCCTTCGCCATATTCGGTGGTCATGCCACCAAATGGTCGTTGGTAAATTTTACCGTCCTCGGTACGTGAAAACGGCAATCCCCAATGTTCCATTTCATAAACCGCATCCGGGGCATGGCGACATAAATATTCGATACTGTCTTGATCACCCAGCCAGTCCGAGCCTTTGACAGTGTCATACATGTGCCAACGCCAATCGTCTTTGCCCATATTACCAAGACTGGCGGCAACCCCGCCTTGCGCCGCAACTGTATGCGATCTGGTTGGAAAAACCTTGGTCACACAAGCGGTTTTCAAACCAGCTTGCGCCGCGCCCAA
Source organism: Robiginitomaculum sp. (assembly GCA_021647805.1). Taxonomy (GTDB): domain Bacteria; phylum Pseudomonadota; class Alphaproteobacteria; order Caulobacterales; family Maricaulaceae; genus Robiginitomaculum_B. The sequence continues at coordinate 8,951 of JAKITZ010000046.1, read as the reverse complement.
TGCTGCCCGCAATCCAGCGCCACCGGCGCCAACAACAACCACATCATATTTGTGATCGACCCAAGTATATGCACTCATATTACGGGACTACCCTTCAAAGAAAATTGATAAGATCGACAATACAGAAACCAGCCACAAAGCCAGACAACCAAGAAAGTTCAGCAACAATAATAACATCCGAAAACTACCACCGAAGTAATCTTCAATTGTAATTTGCAAACCAAGTCGCAAATGCCAAAACATGGCGGTGGTTAATGCCAATAAGCTAATGGATCCTAACCAGCTACCAACCCAGATATGAACTGCATCATAACCAGACGTGAAAGCTGCCAGAAACTGAAACAACACAAATGGAACCAGTACCAAAAGACAAATGGCGGTTACTCTTTGCACCAAAAAATGATGAGTACCATGCCCAGAAGCACCAAGACCGGTAATTTTAGAACGCGGGGTTTGCAGTTTTGCCATAACGCCTTTTCCTAATAATTGCTTTGGCCGGGAAAGGCCTCGAGCATCCAATACCCAGCCGCCCATAAAGCTAAACTAAGTATAACAGCCATGGACATGACCAACCATGAGGTTAAATTTGCAGTTGATTTTTCAAACCCGCGCCCGCTATCCCAAAGTAAATATCGCACTCCGTTCAAAAGATGAAAAAACAAAGCCAGTGTAAATCCGAACAGGATTATCTGCCCCGGTAGGCTGGAAATAATATTCATCAACTGATCGTATTGTTTTTCGCCAATAGCCAATGCCAACAACCACAGGGCTATCAAAACTGATCCTGCAGCTAACACCACAGCGCTTAACCGGTGCAAGATCGAGGTTACCATGGTTACATGCCAACGCCAGACAGTGGTAAATGGCGACATTGGTCTTGTATCGTTCTGGCCAGAACTCATGAATAAACCCCTCAAGATTTGTTTGCCATTTGCAAACATCCATAATGACAAACTTAACCCTCTAAATCCCCAAGTCAACGATTACAAATTGAGTATTTTCTCTGAATTATTCATCGCCAGAATAATTGCTGCATTTTCAAAAAGGCAACGAACATACCGGTTACCAAAATTCTTCAAAGTCATGTTTGATTTTGCTTCTTTAGACCTAACACTCCGCATAACCTCCAAACGAACCGCTTTTCCTAGCAAAAGGGATGATTTCATAATGCCTGTTAAGCGTTGGTTGGTTGATTGTGTTGGGCCGGGAGTTCTATAGCCCTGCATGCGGCGGCGTAAATTATCTGTTTCTCCAATATAGAATTGTATGCCAGTTTCAGTTTCGATAACTAACCGGTAAACCGCCGATTGCTCTTGAACATCTGGGAATTTTGGCCGGTTCTTGTGATCTAAATAAACAGCCCCCTTAAGGCTCCAGCGAAATTTCAGCAATAATTGATGATCAGTATATTGCTTGGTTTCTTGAACTTTTGCCGGGGCTGCTTTTTGTAAGAAAAACGATACCTGTTGCTTGCTGATATTTACGTGCGCGGTTTTCCACCCAGCAATTGCCCATGCCTTACATTGTGATTTAGTTGTAGAATCGGGGTTTTCGTTTGCCCACCATTCAGGATAAATTCGTGCAGATGGTGGTAATGACGTTCCCAAAATCTTTTCAATTTTTGAAAACGAAGCAACCCATCGCGCGCTGCCCTGTTTGGCCGTTTTAACCAAGTGCTGCTCAAGAGGAGTATATTTAGCCATGACCGACATCTCCCACAAAAACAAAAGTTAGTTGTTCTGAATTAGGACTTTGTTCTGCGGTTTTCCATTGAGCCATTTGCAAACAGCGACGCACTCCGCCGCCCTCAGGAGAGCTTCCCCATTTCCAATAAGCACTATATTTACGAGCTGATTCATAGAATTTTTGACCGATTATTTGTTCTACTCCGGCATAAGTGGTGCTCCAACGGGTTCTCTTTTGTTTTTGCAAAGTTTCTAGATGGTCAAAAAGTGGGTCGAACATGGCCATTATAATTTTCCTTATATTTAATGGAGGTGACCTTATAATTACAAGATATGTATTTTGTCAATAGAAATATATCCTAATTCAATATCAATCTTAGGTTTGAGTAAATGCTGAAGCATGTCTATCGGGAAAGAAGTAAGGCTTATAGTTTGCGATCTTAGGTCAACGCGCGACTTGAGTATTTTTGTTTTTAACCACCATTCAAACCCTGATCACCATTTCTAGACCACGGCGATCGGTTTCTGGTTTTTCCGGATAGCTTTTGGCCGCGCCAAGCAAGGCTCGTTGCGCCACCCATGCACAAGCGCAAGCATCAAGTAAATTATCACGCGATGCTTTGATATTAGTTGGCAGGTTTTGCTCTAAAAACTCACCAACAAACCCGATACCTGATAATTCCAAAGCCCGCTCGTCATGACCCTCGCTGGTTTCTTTTTCGTACTTACACGACTTATCGCCCCGCAACACAGCAAATGCCATTTCCGGATGGGTTTCAAATATTCTTGTTTGCAATTGCGCAGTTATCCGGCTGTCAATTTCCTGTATTTTTGGAAATAATGCAAAACTTTCCTGTGATAGTTTCGGAGCTTTAGGGGCGCTATTGCTGTTGGCCATTGAAGCATCTTCATAACGAGTCTTGATCAAAGCTGCTCGACATGGTGATGAAAACACTGACGATTTACGATCTCCAAGCTGTTTTCGGATAGCTTGTTCACATTTGCGGCCACCGGAAACAGCAATATCAGCAAACCCTATCGGTATGTCTACGGCAATTTTTTCTGGTTGTTCTGGCAGATTAAGCACGTCCCAAAACGATAACAAGGAATGCATTGTTGGTGGTTTTTGTCCGGTGACATCAAGTAAAACAGCAATCCAGCCGCCGCTACAGCCGTCCACTCCTGCTACCCACCTTGCTTGCTGCGCCTGAAGTTCCGGTGGCCTAGAAGTAACACCGGATCGCGGGGAAACTATTCGCTCTTGCGCTTGAACCAGCGGTAATTCGCTACTGTCCAAACGTCTACTTTCCTGCAAAATATCCTGAACGCTGTTAATAGCCTGCTCGAACGAGTTCCGTGGTGAAAGACCGTTTAATTGCTGCCCCAAAAGCACAGCAGCAAACAAGTCTCCAGTACCTTTTGGGGTTGATTTTTGCCGTAAAACCTCGACTTTCCAACATTCATCAGCACTAATTGCCATGTGCGCCCAATTATCCGCTGCGGGACTGTCACTTAAGAAAGTCCATTTTACTGGCAGTAAATTAGCAGCAGAAACAACAGAGCGGTCATCAAACAAAGTCCGGTCAGTCAAATATTCCAACTCCCAACGATTAGGAGTGATAATATCAGCTTTTGGCACTAAATCCTGCGCTATGGCCTGCGCCACGGCTTCGGGTATATATAACCCATCGGGATAATCGCCCATTACCGGATCTACCGCCACCAACACTTCGGGGTTTTGCTCTTTGATTTGATCAATTATCGCACAAGCCGCAGTTATTTGGCGAACGGATCTAAAATATCCGGTAAAAACTCCATCAATTTTCGAAAGCAGGTTTTGTTCCCGTACCGCCAGAAACATGGTTGATAAATCATCGGCACTAATATCAACCCGTCCGGGGTCGCCCCAACCGGGGTGCCTGCCGACTAAGACTGTTGGTAAAAAAATAACCTCTATACCCATTCTTTGCAGGGCAAAAACTCCGACGGAGCCACCTATTTGGCTGCTGGCTGCTTGTGAGTTGATCATTAAAACGCGCTTCATGCGCATATATGTGTCAGAAAAAACACAGGCTGACCATGATAAAAAATTATTGGGGCAAAACAAACTATTGGTAATATGAAGAAACCTTGTCGCAAAGAAAATTTGCATTTGATCCAAAGCATCTGATTGCGCTATTGATAAAGATGATGAGGATTTATTTATGACCTACCGTTCTGTTTTATTTGTTCCTGCTGCCAACTCTAAGGCCATGGCCAAAGCACCGACATTAGGTGCCGATGCGATAATTATTGATCTTGAAGATGCTCTTGCACCGGAACAAAAGGATCAAGGACGCGCCGCAGCTATCTCCTTTTTGCGTCGAAACAGACAATTGCAAACACCTGTTGCAGTAAGGATCAATGCTGAACCTGCAACGACACAGATGGCAGATATTATGGCTATCAGTGGTGAAAATGTAAGCGCGCTGGTTATCCCCAAAGTGGAAAGCGCCCAAGACCTGCAACAGGTTGATAAAATAATGCAAAAAGCATTGCACCAATATCAACCGAGAAAACCAGCTTTATGGGCAATGATAGAAACTCCATTGGGGATATTGAACCTATCAAGTATTGCCCAAGCAGGAAAAGCATTAGGGTTAAATTGCTTGATAGCCGGAACTAATGATCTAAGCGTGCAATTACAATGCTCTGTCGATAACCAGCGCGCTGCACTGCAAAGTCATTTGGCGCAAATCGTACTTGTCGGGCGAGCTTTTGCTTTGCCGGTCTTCGATGGTGTTTATAATGATTTTTCTGATGAACTGGGTTTTATAGAACAAGCAAAACAAGGAAAGAACCTTGGGTTTGATGGCAAAACCTTGATCCATCCGGCGCAAATTGCGCCTGCCAATACTGTATTTGGGGCTTCGCTTCAGGAGATAAAGCAGGCAACAGCAATAGTTCGTGCTTTTGGTTACAAAAAAAATACTGGTAAAGGTGCAATCAACATTGGCGGCCAGATGGTTGAGAGGCTACACTTGGCAGCAGCAGAAAAATTATTGGCACAGCAAACTGTAAAGAAGTAAAATAATGAAAATAGCTTTTGGTGTTATTATATTGATGGTTTGGGGATTTGCCGCGCAAGCTCAAACTACCGAAACATGCAAAGAGCTGGGTCAGCAAATGAACCAGCAAGTGGTTAATTGGGATTATACGAAATTCGAGAATGAAGGTTGGCGAATTTTGGCTAACAAAAAATGCTTTTTTTCGGCAGGAAGCTCTATTGTTGCGTGGCTTTCGGCCAATTTAGAAACTGTCACGGCTGAACAAGCCAGAACCTTGCGCTATCATGCTGCACGGGTTTTTGCCATGACCGGACGAACCCGAATAGCGGTAATTCACTTAACGCATGCTAAAAACTTGGAACAAGACCCAGAGGCGGCGCAAGACTGGAATTCGTTTATTGATGTGTTTTCCGGTTGGCTACGCCGTGATGTGGCAGACATTAGAGCCGGGATTGAAAAACTTGAACTGCAACAAGTGGACGAAACCGGATATAAACCAAACTTGATTGCCGCAAAGCGATTTCTAATTTGTTACAGCCTACCCTATTCGGCCATTGAAACTGATCCGCAATGTATCGAGAAACCTAAAAAAGTTGAAATGCCGGAGCTACGACAGGAACCAGAATCCGATAATACGTTAAACACAGAAAACGGAATGAACCAATGAACTGGCAATTATATCATAACCCGAGATGTTCAAAGTCCAGAGCTGCTTTGGCCATGTTGACAGAAAGAAATATAAATTTCGAAATTGTTTCCTACCTTGAAAATACGCTAACTAGTGATGAGGTAAAACGAATTCTTTCTCTACTTGGTTTCACAAGTGCGCGGCAATTAATGCGAACTGGCGAAGCTATATATAAAGAATTATCTCTGGCAGACATTGATGACGAGCAAGCTTTAATTTCCGCAATTATTACAAACCCTAAATTGATTGAACGACCAATATTGGTTGGTGATAATAAGGCGTCCATTGGGCGGCCATTGGAAAATATTATTGCTATTTTATAATGGCCACAAAGCTACTTAGCCGCCGCCAAATATGGTCACAAAGCTGGCCGTTGATATTTGCCAATGCCGCCATTCCATTGGTCGGAGTGATCGACACTGCGGTGATCGGAATTTCTGGTGATGCCACCGATTTAGCTGGCGTTGCTTTGGGTAGCGCGATTTTTGCTATTTTTTACTGGGGAACTTATTCACTTCGACAAAGCACCACTGCTTTGGTTTCGCAAGCAATTGGCAGATCAGATCGTCGGCAAAGCCAGTTAACTTTGGTGCGCTCTGCTATGTTGGGTTTGGTATTTGGTGTGATTGTTGTCGTGCTGCATCAGCCGATAACCGACTTTAGTTTTGGTGTGTTACAAGGTAGCGTCGGAGCCGAAAGCGTGGGCCGAGAATATGTCAAATGGCGGTTTGCCGGAATTCCCGCCGCAATAGCATTATTTGCCATAACCGGTTGGATGATCGGTGCGGGATTACCGCGCATGGCAATGATGGTGCAACTAACCTTAGCGCTGATCAATACGGTTTTGGATATTTGGTTTGTTATAGGTTTAGGTTGGGGAGCAATGGGGGTGGCAATTGGCACCTCCATTGCTGAATGGCTGGCAATGTTTTTGGGCTTGGCTCTTGTCTTGCGCCATATTCATAAAACTACCGGCTTTAGTTCTGCGATTTGGCAATGGTCATATATTTTCCATTTCGCATCATTTATACAATTGCTGGCGGTAAATAGGGATCTGTTTATCCGCTCCGGCTGTATGATTATCGGGTTTACTTGGTTCATCAATTCTGGCGCCAGACAAGGTGATGCAGTTTTAGCCGGCAACCAGATATTATTACAATTCATCACTGTTTGGGCATTTGTACTTGATGCATTTGCTTATACAGTAGAAGCCCACACTGGACGGGCTGTAGGCAAAGAATCTAGAGCTAATTTGTTACGTGCTGTGCGCTTTACTTCTGAATTTGCTGTGGCCACGGCTATTGTCTGCTCATTGCTTACCCTATTGGCAGGGCCGTTTTTATTATCAGCCATCATCTCTGATCAACAAGCTTTACAAGCCGCGCTTTTATATCTGCCATGGTGCGCTTTGGTTCCAATTATTGGCGTTGCCGCTTGGCAATTAGACGGTATTTTTGTTGGTGCTACCCGAAGTGCCGCAATGAGAAATTCAGCAATTATTTCGGTATTTATTTACCTAGCTTTTGATCACTTTCTGGTTGCTGATTATGGCAATAGCGGTGTGTGGGCGGCATTTTTGATTTATTATCTAGCCCGCGGTTTGACTTTAATTATTGCTTGGCCAGCACTACTTCGTTCTATTCAAACCGGTTGATCAATGCCGACTGCCTCGGCAATAGAAGAAAAGCCTTCAGCGCGCAAACGATCAGCAATGCCAGCTTGGATTTTGTTTGCAATATCTGGCCCTTGATAAACCATCGATGTATATAATTGCACCGCGCTGGCTCCTGCAATAATTTTTTCCCACGCCTGATCGACTGTACTGATGCCGCCAACTCCGATCAATGGGATTTGCCCTTTGCTGGCTTGACGAAATAGGCGCAGAACTTCTGTTGAGGCCGCAAATAATGGCTGCCCTGATAGACCACCAGATTCGGTTTTATGCCAACTGCGCAAATTATCAGGACGGGCCAATGTAGTGTTGGAAATAATCAGGCCGGACAGATCGAACTTTAACGCCGCTTTTACAATGTCTTCGATTTGCCGTTCATCAAGATCCGGTGCAACTTTTAAGAAAACCGGAACAGAATCGCTAGCACTAGCAAGCTCATCACGAACCTTACCAATTCGCTCCAATAACTCGGCTAAGGCATCAGCGCTTTGCAAACCTCGCAAACCCGGAGTATTCGGCGATGATATATTGATGGTAAACCAAGCGGGCACACCCCATAATTTACGCAAGCCAGTACAATAATCAGCTATCATATCTCTTGCATCTTTATTGGCGCCGATATTTGCTCCCACTGGGCAAGACGGGTTCTGCGCTAATTGTTCGGTTAAATTCTTTGCAAAAACCTCTAAGCCCTTATTGTTAAAACCTAGCCGGTTAATCACTGCTTTGTCTTTGGCTAAACGAAACATTCTTGGGCGTGGGTTACCCGCTTGCGCCAAGGGAGTTACCGTTCCGCATTCGACCCAACCAAAACCAAATTGACTCATAGCAGAAGGAACCTCAGCGTTTTTATCAAAACCAGCAGCTAATCCCACCGGAGCCGGCAGTTTAAGTCCGGCAATACTTATTGCTAAAATCGGATCCGGCGACGGTGGAATCAATCGCCCAAAACCTGCCTTTAATCCCGCGATAGTCAGTTTATGCGCCCGCTCTGCATCAAGCACTCTCAAGGCTTTAGGAACGAGTTGATGCAACAAGCTCATTGGAATAATTCCTTGGGGAAATGATAAACCCCGTCTTTGCTGGGAGCGGGTTTAGCAAAAAGCACTTTACTACGCGGCATTGGTCCATAAGCGTGTGGAAACAGCTCGCCGTCTTTATTGGCCTCAACACGCAAAATATCGGAAATATCATCAATCAAAATAGTCAATATATATAGGTCAGAAACTTGACTATAATATTTTGTCGCAATTTTCTTGGTTTGATCTTCGAATGACAAATGGAAAAACCCGTCGCGTATATCATCGTCATTAATGGGTAAAACTCCGGTGAACTGGCTCATTTCCCACTCAGATAGAGAGCACAACCGGTAAACTTTTCGCGTAGCTTTGTTTGTCATGAACAAAGCTATAAACATATTTGCAATCAACAACCATAGCTGATAGCCCTCAAACCATAAATAGGTTTACATTCCTATTTATTTGTGTTTATTCTTATGCAACAGCACTAATTCACGGGCAAATCCATGCTTACTCACAAGCAAATCTGGCGCGGGCTGGATAATCTGGCAGTAAAAGCCGGAATGAGCGTTTCAGCTTTGGCAAAAGCTGCCGGACTTGATGCAACTACATTTAATCGTTCCAAACGCTTTACTACTGATGGCAGCCGTCCGCGTTGGCCATCAACCGAAAGCATTGCCAAAGTTCTGGCGGCCTTACAGGTAGATTTCGAGGAATTTGCAATTCTTTCTGGCTCGAACAATTCGCGTGCAGAAACCGGCAGAGCAGTTCCTATGTTGGGTTTTGCTCAAGCCGGAGCTGGCGGGTTTTTTGATGATGGCGGCTTTCCGGTTGGAACCG
>JAKITZ010000045.1 GCA_021647805.1 Robiginitomaculum sp. | reverse complement strand
GTATCTGTTGTTGCAACAAAACCCCACTTACAAACTCTCCCAACACGCGACTGTTTTTTTAACAAAATACTCTGGACGAATCCAGGTAAAAATGTTGTACTTCTTGTATCCGTGTGAAAAACACACGTTTATCCGTGTGGAGAACGCACGATGATGAGGGGATTACAATGAAGTTTTTTAACCGACGCATGCTTGCGTCAACAGCTATTATTGGCGCTTTAGCCATACCTGGTGCCGCACTTGCACAGCTAGACGACGAAATTATCGTCACAGCACAAAAACGCGAAAGCACGTTACAAGATACACCAATTGCCATGAGTGCAGTTGGTGGTGAGACATTGGCGGACTCGTCAATCAGAAACGCTCAGGATTTGGTGGCGCTGGTGCCATCCTTGGCTATTCCACAATTTGCCAATCCATCGGCAACAACAATCTCGATTCGCGGAATTGGCACATCTGGCTTTAACGCTGGACTAGAGCCTTCAGTTGGCGTTTTCATCGACGGTGTTTATCGCTCACGAGCCGGCACAGCAATTAATGACTTTATTGCTGTTGAACGCATCGAAGTTTTGCGCGGCCCGCAATCTACACTTTACGGCAAGAACACTCCAGCCGGTGTATTAAGTATCATTACCAAAAAGCCGTATTTTGATTTTGGTTCTGAAGGTGAACTTACATATGGTAATTATAACCAAATTGTCGCCAAAGGTTCTGTTACCGGGCCATTAGGTAGCGGCGAAAAAGCCGCCTTTCGTGTTTCCGGTAATTTGAACAAGCGTGATGGTTTTATTACCAACACCTTTACCGGACAAGACATAAACAATCGCAATCGTTACGGAGTTCGAGGCCAGTTATTGTTTGAACCAAGTGATGTTCTATCTGTTCGACTGATTGCTGATTATAACAACATCAATGAAAGATGTTGTGGCGCGACACCGATCTTACACGCGGCAGGCCCAGCAGCGGCCTTGCTTAACCTTGGCGGCCCGCTGACTAATCCTTTACCGAGCGGCACGCCAAATTTGGTTGGCACAGACCCATTTGATCGGCAAGTCAGTTATAACGGCAATGTTCTTACCCAAAATGATAATTACGGTTTTTCTGGTGAGATCAATTTCGATATGGGCGGAGCAACTTTAACCTCAATCACCGCCTATCGCGGTTTTGATGAAACCAGCAATATTGATGCTGATTTTATTGATGCTGATTTGGTGGAAAATCGTCGTGTTGATGATGATTTCAAGACTTTTACTCAAGAATTCAGATTGACCTCTAACGGTTCTGGTCAAATTGACTGGATGGTTGGTGCATATTATTACAATCAAAACCTTAACACTAGAAACCGTACAACATTCGGTGCAGATGCCCGGCAATACGCTGACAATCTGGCAAACCTGCTGTCATTTCAACAAAGTGGCGGTACGGCTTTTGCAAACTTGACCAGCGTAGAAAATTTATTCCTGCTAGCGCAAGCAATTGGTGTTGATACCAATGAAGGTCAAATGTTTCCACATGCACCTATCACGCCAGGAACATTCTTTAGACAAGGCGATGGCTTGGGTTTCAATTTCAATCAAAAATCAAAAAGCTATTCAGCATTTGGTTCAGTTGACTGGCACACAACCGATAGAATGACGGTGACAACTGGCTTACGTTACACTAGAGAAACCAAGGATGTAATCGGACTGTTCACTACAGACGATGTGTTTTCATCTTTGAACTTAAACAATTTGGCCTTTTTGGAAAACCCATTATTTCAGGCCACCACAGCAGCGCTGTTAGGTACAACATTTGCGGCTAACCAATTTGCAGGTTTCGCTGCATTACAGCCATTTAGAGCTACAGCAGACTTTACCGATACAAGAACTGAAGACAAAGTCACCGGTAATGTAATTGTTGCTTATAATTGGAGCGACACTTTCGACACCTATATCAGTTATAGCCGTGGTTATAAGGCTGGTGGTTTTAATCTGTCACAAGATACTAGCGTAACCGGGCGTGATTTTGCTTCCGAAACCATGAACAATTACGAACTTGGTTGGAAAGCTAAAATGTTCGACAATCACGTTCAGTTCAATGGTGCGGTTTTCTCGCAAACCTTGATCGATTTCCAGAGCAATACTTTTAACGGTATTTCTTTTGACCTAACCAATGCTGGCTCTGTCAGTATTGACGGTATTGAAATTGATATTTTGGCGCAGCCAACTGCCTATTTAACCTTCACTTTCGGAACAACATATCTTGATGCCAAGTATGACGAGTTCCTGCAAGGGCCGGCAATTATCGGATCGCCTACTCCTACTGTTGATCTAAGTGGTGGACGACTTGCCGGAGTTTCAAAGTGGACAATATCTTCCACAGCGACTTATGATTTTCCAATCGGGCAAAATTTAGGTTTCATCCGCGGTGAGTATTACTACCGTAGTGGATTTGCACCGGGTACTGATCTGAATGTCTTAAAAGAGCAGCCAGGTACGACTATCCTTTCAGCTAGTGTTGGCATGCGTGCTGATTCTTGGGATCTGTCATTATGGGGTAAAAACTTGACTGATGCGCAAGTATTCCAAGGCGTGTTTGATACCGTATTTCAAGCAGGTAGCCTAAGCGGATATCCAATCGATCCTGCTACTTATGGCGTTACCTTGCGTATGCGTCACTAAGACCAACCTTACAAAACAATAAAAGCCGGGCAGTATTAACTGCCCGGCTTTTTTTATACCCATCGACCCAAAAAGTGTGTGCCGGTTTTTGGACAAGTTGTTGGGAAACAAAGAAAACTACTTAAAAACACCGTACGATTTGGTGCTTTGAGTGTACTCTGTAAATTTCAGTTTATTTCAAATGTACAATATCCAGATACTGCCCATTGGTTTGCAAGGTAATAGTCATAGTTTTATCGGTACGATTACGCCAGAACCAACCATGATAGCCATCAAACTCAGCCGTAACAACACCCTCATCGCTTTGTTTGGAACCTTTGGCATAGCTGTGATAATCTATTTTTAACTCGACGGAATCCGCGTGAATGTCAAAGTTCGCCCGTCCAGCATCAGTTACCCAAGAGTAATTCGCCTTCTGGCCTTTATTCATTTTCAGCTTAATCTCTGTTCCTTCATTCGGCGCTAACGTCACTTTCATCTCATGGCTTAAAGTCGTGACCACAGGTTCAGCAACAGCCTCAAGCACAGGCTCTTCCACAACGACTTCAGGTGTAATAGTTACTTCCTCAACTTCAGATGTTTCGGGTGCCACTTGCAAATCCTCAAGCCGATCAGCCGCAGCTTCTTCGGCCAATGAGACCTTGATCTCGCCCATTTTTTGTAAACCCAGAACTTTGCCAATACCAGTTGGGTCAATGCCATATTCCGCAGGCATTACAATTGTCACCAAAATCACGCCAGCGCCAACAGCTGCCAACAATGTGGATTTCAACAATCGCTTAGTGCTAGGTAATTCAGCTTGATTCGGAGAATTAGAATTATTCATAACTTATCCTTTAACTTGTAAAAAACCCGGTCAATTGGGTGCCGATTAACAAAAATCCTGCCAACATCAAAACTGCATTAACCGCATAGGCATGACGCACGAAGCTACCAAAGCGCCGCCAGTAATTGATGAAAATCAGTATAACTACCAACGCAAGTATCTGTCCGATCTCGACCCCGACATTAAACGCAATGAGATTAGCCAATAATCCGTCCGAAGACATTTCATAATCAAGTATTTTGGTTGCAAGGCCAAACCCGTGAACCAGTCCAAAAATCAAAGTAGCGGCTCTGGTATCCGGTTGAAACCCGAACCAACGGGAAAACGCCCCCATATTATCAAGTGCCTTATAAACAACGGAAAAACCGATAATAGCATCAATAATATAGGCGTTAAATTTTATCTGTAACAAAACCCCAGACAACAAAGTGATGATGTGGCCAATGGCAAATAAGGTTACATAAAAACTAACATCTTTTACGCGGTAAAGAAAAAATATCACCCCGAACAAAAACAATAAATGATCATACCCGGTCATCATGTGTTTAGCGCCCAGGTATACAAATGCCATCAAATGCACACCGGATATTTCTTGAATATAGCCTTTATCGCCTTCGGTTACACCATGCGCCAGCGCACCAGTTGCGGTAACAAGAACTAGCAATAAAGCGAAAAGCCATACTAAAGGTAGATAGGAGTTTTTTTGTAAAACAGCCGAGTTCAATAACTTAAACAATTTTCATACCCGCCATCACCGTAATAATAATTTTAATGTTAAGATCGTTATCTTTTGTGGAGTAATTTCATTACATCGTCAAACTATACCCAAAATACTGTTCAATTTAAGTTTGAGTATAGTTTGTATTTGTGATCCATCAACTTATCCAAAAACCGGTATCCAATTTTTGGGTCGATGGAGTATATTACATTTTGTAATCTGCACTAAAGGATTGAAGAATTCAGTTCTAATTCCACTACAACTGCTATAACATCTTACCTTAAGCTCTTTTCGAGTGGGTATCTTGTAGGGAAGATAAAATGAGCGCAAAAGTTACAGTACAGCTGCTTGGACAACGCAAATTTGCCCCATTGTTAGTGGCGCAAGCTTTGGGTGCTTTTAATGACAATATCATCAAATTTTCTTTAATGATCCTAACCGGTTACGGCTTGTTAAAATTTGGCTCAATTCCTGATCGCTATATGGTACCATTAGCCGCCAACACCTTTGTTATTCCTATCTTTCTTTTCTCGGCATTATCAGGGCAATTAGCCGATAAATTCGACCGTACAGGCATAATGAGAATAGCCAAAGCCGGCGAAATATTCCTAATGTTCGTGGCTTCTGCCGGGTTTTTATTACAAAGCACCCCGTTGATGTTTTTGGCTTTGTTCTTGATGGGAACACAGTCTGCATTATTCACCCCGGCTAGACTGTCCTCAATGCCGTATTTCTTAAATGACGATGAATTAGTGCCGGGCAACGCTTTGATTAGCGGCAGTATCTTTATTTTTTCACTTGCCGGCTCTTTAATCGGCACTTTGATGTTAGTGGAAATAGTCGCAGATACATACCAATTTACGGCAACCGGCCCGATTATAATATCATCAATATTGGTGGTTTGTTCAGTTGCTGGGTGGTTATCTATTAGGTTATTACCGCCCTCCCCGCCGCCAGAAAAAGATTTGAAAATAAGCTGGAACTTCCTGAAACAAACTTGGAAATTGTTAAAATTCGTCTCAGAAGAAGCCAGAATCTTCAGGCCAGTGTTAGGCATAGCTTGGTTCTATGCCATGGCTGGAGCTTTTTTGGCAACTTTACCGACCTATGTCAAAGATGTTTTGCACCTTGATAATACTGTTGTTGCTGTCTTGATTACTTTTTTTAGCATTGGTGCGGCAATAGGAGCTGTTGTTTGCGGAGTATTCGCCACTAGGAAGAACTCTTTGCTGTTCTCTATTGTCGGACTTTGCTTGTTAGTTATTTTTACCGCCGATATTTACTTTCTTAGTAATAACTATCCAGTAGTTGACTATAAAACGGCTATTCCGTTTATAAGCGATAAAGCAAATTGGCATTTAATGGCTGCGTTTTTTGGAGCATCGGTAACTTCTGGTATGTTTGTGGTTCCATTGCAAGCCATGGCACAGCGCCGCTCGCATGTTAATGTCAGAGCCAGAACCATGGCTGGCAGTGCTTTAATGAATGCTGTTGGAGCCATGATCGGCCAGTTCGCTTTGGTTTATACCGGAGTAATAAATTTATCAGTGCAATCAGCCTTCGCTGGAATGTCGATCATCAGTCTGCTCGGAGCCATTTATATGATCCGCAGTAAATTAAAGGGAGCCTTTTAAGGCAGCCCATAGTAGAGACAATAATAATGCAAATTATAACCAAGACTTCTGATCTTTCCGCCACTTGTGAAAAACTTCGCAAGTCCGAGTTCATCGCTGTCGATACAGAGTTTATGCGCGAGCATACGTTTTTCTCGCAATTATGCCTGATACAGATAGCAACCAAAGATGTCGAAGCAATTATTGATCCACTGGCCAAAGGGCTGGATTTAGCTCCATTTCTTGAGATATTGCGCGACAAATCTATCACCAAGGTTTTCCATGCGGCGCGGCAAGATATGGAAATTTTCTATAGCTTGCTCGGCGAAGTGCCGACACCAATTTTTGACACCCAAGTCGCAGCAATGGCCAGTGGGCTTGGTGACAGTATCGGTTATGACAAACTGGTTCGGGCATTACTTGATATAAATATAGACAAAGGTTCAAGGTTTACTGATTGGTCGCGCCGGCCTTTATCATCAAAACAACTAACCTATGCCTTGGGTGATGTAACGCATTTACGCGACATGTATCCAATTCTTATGCAACGCTTAAAAAGCCAAAACCGCGAGCACTGGTTAGACGAGGAAATGAATATATTGGCTAATCCCGATATTTATTCATTCAAGCCGGAAAACGCTTGGAAGCGGATGAAAATTCGCAAATTTTCAGATACTTGGCTGGCGGTAATGCGTCTGGCCACCGAATGGCGCGAAGCCGAGGCGCAGCGGGTTAACCGTCCGCGTGGAAGAATATTAAAAGATGATGCAATTTATGAAATTGCCATGCAAACACCAACAAACACCGAAGAATTAGGACAGTTAAGAGCAATACCCAATGGCTTTGAACGATCCAGAGCAGCTTCTGATCTTATTGCTGCAATCAATACCGCTTTGGCCGATCCGCAGCAGTATGCACCAAAAATAGATCCCCCCAAACGCAATCCTGCTGGTCTTGGACCAATTGTCGAGATGTTAAAAGTATTATTGCGGATCAGAGCCGAAGAAATTGGGGTCGCACCACGTCTGATTGCTAATGCTGCCGATATAGAGCGCTTGGCAGCTGATGATGAAGCGGATATTGCGGCTCTTAAAGGTTGGCGCAAAGATGAGTTTGGTGATGATGCTTTGGCTATGAAGGCAGGGTTGGTTGGCCTACGACTAAAAGACGGAATTATCGTATTAGAGCGATAGCTCTTTGTTTTATCGCATTTTCTTGCCACAAACCGCACTGATCCCGTGTCGGAGCACAGGACTAAAGCTTTTGCTGGAAATAGCTATCTTTCTGGTCGCATTTACTTGCCGCAAAACCGGTACCCACTTTTGCTGGAAATAGCTATCTTTCTGGTCGCATTTACTTGCCGCAAAACCGGTACCCACTTTTGCTGGAAATAGTTATCTTTCTGGTCGCATTTACTTGCCGCAAAACCGGTACCCACTTTTGCTGGAAATAGTTATCTTTCTGGTCGCATTTACTTGCCGCAAAACCGGTACCCACTTTTGCTGGAAATGCTCTAGATCTATTCAATTAATTGCGCCTGCAAACCCAAAGCATCGGCGAGATCACGTAATCTTTTGCCCGGTGCCGAGGTCAACAATAAGCTCTCTTCGTTTTTTGCATCAAGCATTATCGTGCCTTTATCTATGCACAAAGATGTGCGCTGTAACAGGCTGGCAGTTCGAGCAGAAACCGCAGAAGCACAACGCAAACCCAAACCGATCGCAGTAGCCCATGCACGTATATCTTCGTCAATTATCCGCATTATCAACGTAGTGCTAGGTGGTGTTCCCGCGCCGGCATAACGATGATATATTGCCAAAGCCAAAGCCACTCTCTCCTTGTGTGATAGCCCCGCAAACGGAGCGTACAACGCCAAGTTAAAGGAAATTTCGGCTCTATGGTCTGGGTGCATACGTGCGCCAATATCGGCTAAGCGGCAAATTGCTGTCTGCAACAAATAGGTGCGATCCTTACCAAATACCGGCTTAAAATGGGAAAAAACTGGCAGCAACCAATGTTCCACAGCCTGACCGAATTCCGAGGACGACCAATTTTGATGCGCCAAAGCCTCAACTGATGACAAGGTTGGATGACGCGAACTAATCGCCAATGGCAACGCATCAAACAATAGCCCCTCGCGCAGACCAAAGGAAGAAATAACCACTTCGCGTACTTTGATTTTCGACAATATTTTACGCAACAAATATGCAGCATAGGGCAGGTTTTGCGATCGTTTTGTCGAAACACCGGGGATTTTGGCCAATGAAGCTGGGCTTTGTTTTTCCACCAGCCGGGTTAACATTTTTACTTCACGGCGGCTCATGCGATAATTATGCAAAACATGTAATGGATAACCGCGCAATTCCATGTGTACCAAGGCCAATGAACGCCACGCTCCACCCACCGCATATAAGGTTTGCGGCAGGCCGGTTATTTTCATTTCTTCCAACGACTTGGTTATTTTTCCCTTGGTGCTTTTTATATTATCCTCAGCCTCAACGGCCAGAGCCAAAGGCCCTAATTTATGAGTTGATCCGCGCCCGACTTTACCATTAGCTATTTCCACCAGCTCCAATGACGAGCCACCTAAATCAGCCATAACCCCTTCCGCTGATGGCTCTCCGGCTATTACTCCTAATGCGGAGAGTCTTGCCTCCTCCTCGCCCTCTAACATTCTAACTACTAATCCGGTTTTTGCCTTGATGTTTTGCAAAAACTGCTCGCCGTCTTTTGCATCTCGCACCGCAGCAGTGGCAACCGCATGAATGTCGGTGATGTTTCTAGCCTTTAATATTCGCATGAACCTAGTAATTGCAGTATTTGCCAATTTGACCCCTTTCGGGTTCAAACATCCGCTTTGCATTACTCCGCGCCCAAGAGATGCGGTTACTTTCTCATTAAATATCGGTTGAAAGAAAGTGTCATGAGTACGAAAAATGACCAATCGCACCGAATTGGAGCCAACGTCAATAACTGCTTTGTCGATCAATTTGGGAGCTGAATCTTTTGTCATCTATCAACTCCTTCCCTGTTCATCGCCAGAGCGCATAAGTCCGAGCAGTTCAGGAGTTTTTTCCATATCACTCAACACCTGTTTGGCCAATGCGCGATTAACTGGTCGACTGGCCGCCAATGAACTCGCATTCAAATTTTCTACTAACTGCAAAGCACTTTGCGAAGAGCGCTCCATTCTCTCGACCATATACTGTATTAACTTATCACTTAACCGCAAGGATCGATCCTTACCTAGTTTTTTCAACATTTCGCTAAGCACCTGCTCATCAGGCTCGTCAATCCGCACCATTTCAATAGCATTGATCCTAGAGCGCAGATCACCAAGCTTTATCCGCCAGTTAGATGGCCCAGTTCTTGCGGTAAGTAAAACCCTAGCTTGGTCATTCATTGCCCGGTTCAACAAATGAAACAAGCCTTCTTCATCTAATTGCTCATCGACATCTTCGACAACAAAATTACCAGTATCTCGCAATGGAATTGATACAGATGATAATATTCGGGCATTATTATTGCTACGCCATATCTCGGATAAATGCGATTTCCCACAACCTAAAGGGCCAACCAATATCAACGCCCCTAAAGACCATGATTGCCAACGCAACAAAGCTTGTTTCGCCAAGGCATTACTATTGCCATAGCAAAAATTATTTTCGCTAAACCCATTATCGGTAGGAGAAAAATCAAACCATAATTGATTGGCCATGACTTGTTTTATCGCAATCTGGCCACCAAGCCGATATTGGTATCCAAGAACTCAACACCGCTTTCGGCCAGTTGCATTGCTAATTGCTGCTGGGTTCCAGCATAGGTTAATGTCATCAAAGCCCCATCGACGGAAAGAGCGTCCAGTCTTGCATCAAGCACCAAAGCAGAGCTTGCCAATATTTTGCGCAACACCAGCCATTGCTGAATATTTGTATACGATACCGTGACAAGAGTAGTGGTTGTCGTACCGCCTCGGACAATAGCTCGTTGTTTCCATTCGGTCTGCATTAAGGAAATAATTTGCTTTTGCGCTCTTTTTCCTGCCGCTGATAATGCACGCATTGCAGATCCAGCATCACTACCATCAGCAATTACTTGTCGCTGACGTAACATCATTCGATCAGTATCATCCCACTGTACAGTGTTTACTTTTACAGAAATTCTTCCCGGGCTGGTAATAGAGGCAATGGCAACTACAACTTTTTTCACATCGTAACGTAAAGCAATATCCAAAAGCGCAGCGCGATCAAGGCGCAAAGCTTGGTTGACGTTTAATACTTGACGGTCACCTAAATCGGCCAATGGTAAAGTAAGTGGCGTTAAATCATTTAACGGGCTTGATGATGCCCAAGATTGCCACCAAAGGTTTTCTTGCCATAAGCTCGATCCTTCTGGCCCATTCCAAACAGGGATTATCAATGCCGGTGCAGTTTGCGCTTCGACAAATGGTAATTGTTGTGAATTCAGAAAGTCACGAACCCGTTGCCGGTTAAATGTCACTTGCAAGACACCAAGGTAGCGCCGATCACTACGACGCTCATTACTTATCCGTATTCCGGCCACCAACTGACTGGCAATATCATTATCTATTTGCTGCCAACCAATATTAAACCGATCCTCGACCAAGGTCATACGCTCAACAAGAATATTAGCAGCCTCTTCGGTGCCGGCTTTGATAGCGGCCACTCTCGCAGCAGTTACACTTGCACCATGGCCATCAATGATCACACCTTTTACTGTAAACACATCAGCATTTGCACTTGTTACGGCAAAGCCAAATAGAGCAAATATTAAAACAAGTTTTCGTATCTCAGCCATGCGCATTGCTTTCCTGAAAGTTGCAATATCCTTGTTCATTATATCTAGCTTGCTCACAAATTGAACCTCTAAATAAAAATTACCTGTGCAGTTCTTGCCAGAATCACTAGTTTAATGTTTATCAGCAAAACAACCACCTAAACTATCATAGCTAATACAGATTGCTGAGATGCTCAAATGGCTAATTCGAAAAATAAAAACTCGATTGATTACGCCAGTGCCGGTGTCTCCATTGATGCTGGTGATCAGTTAGTAAAACTAATCAAACCATTGGCCGCATCAACAGCAAGGGCTGGTGCCGATACTGCATTAGCAGGGTTTGGCGGCGCATTTGATCTAAAAGCCGCTGGATTTGATGATCCGATACTAATCTCTGGAACTGATGGCGTAGGCACAAAGCTAAAATTAGCGGTAGAAACCGACTATCACGAAACTGTCGGCATTGACCTTGTTGCCATGTGCGTCAATGACATTCTTGCTCAAGGGGCTGAGCCGTTATTCTTTTTGGATTATTTTGCTACCGGAAAACTTGATCCAGAACACGCAGCCAAGGTCGTGTCCGGAATAGCCAATGGTTGCCGGCAAACGAATTGCGCTCTCATTGGCGGAGAGAGCGCTGAAATGCCGGGCATGTATGCTAAAGGCGACTATGATCTAGCCGGATTTGTAGTTGGTGCCGCCGAGCGCGATACATTATTGCCCAACCACCAACAAATGAAAGCTGGCGACCCGCTTATCGCATTGTCATCAAGCGGGGCGCACTCCAATGGCTTTTCACTGATCCGCAAAGTAATTGAAATTTCTGGCTTGGAGTTATCCGATCCTGCGCCGTTTGCCCCCGAACAACCCCTTGGACAAGCCTTGTTAACCCCTACCCGCATCTATGTGCAGTCATTATTGCCTTTGATCAAAGCTGGCTTGGTAAACGGATTAGCGCATATTACCGGCGGCGGATTGATCGAAAATCCGCCGCGTATGTTGCCGACAGAATTAACCGCCGACATTGATCACAATAGCTGGCAATGGCCGGAAGTTTTCAAATGGCTGGAACAGGTTGGCGGAATATCTAATTACGAGATGTTGCGGACGTTTAATTGCGGCATTGGCATGTTGATCACTGTTTCGCTTGATGATTTGCCGCAAGCTTTGCAAATGCTGGAACAATCCTGTGAAAGCGCCTTTGTCGTCGGACAATTACAAAAGCCTAAATGAAAATCAGACTTGGCATATTTATATCTGGCGGTGGCTCGAACATGCAGAGCATTGCCAAAGCCTGCCAACAAGACAGTTTTCCAGCGCAAGTTTCTTTGGTGTTGAGCAACACGCCCGACGCAAAGGGTCTGCAACTTGCCAAACAGTTAGGCTTAAAAACCGCTATTGTTGATCACCAAAATTTCTCCAACCGCAAAGACTTTGAACAAGAAATACAAAAACACTTGGTAAAAGCAGAAATAGAACTGGTTTGCTTGGCCGGTTTCATGCGAATTTTATCACCATTCTTGGTCGAAAAATGGCAAGATAAAATGCTTAACATCCACCCATCATTACTGCCAAAATTTCGTGGACTTAACACCCATAAACGCGCACTGAATGCCAACGAAAAAACTCATGGCTGTTCAGTGCATTTCGTTACAGTCGGCCTAGATGAAGGGCCAGTAATAGCACAATCAACAATTCAGATATTGGCCGATGATACGATACAAACCCTACAAGCAAGAGTACTAATCGCCGAACACATATTATATCCGCAAACCATCAAACAGCTATGTCAGCAACTATAAACCGATCAAGTTTATACTCAAAAACTTGTTTTATAGTCACACCAAACAAAAAACACTTAAGCAAAAAGTCGATTTATTTGGTTAACTATTGATCTGGCTATTATACCGGTTCATAGAATGCAAATCCTATTAAATTTTTCATTCAAACCTCAAGGCAACCCCATGACTTTCACCAAAACCAAATCAATGCTTCTAAAGGGCAGTGTTAGCGCACTGGCTCTGAGCATAAGCGGCGCTTTTGCCATACCAGCCCTTGCACAATCAAATGATGGCCAATTAGATGTCATCATTGTTACAGCGCAAAAACGCGCTGAAAACCTACAAGACGTGCCGATTTCTATTGGTACCTTAAAAGGCGATGCGATTGAAAACATGCTTAGCAGTGGCGAAGACATTCTTGCGCTTTCTGCACGGGTGAACAGCCTCAACATCGAATCTTCCAATGGTCGGGTAGCCCCAAGGTTTTACATTCGCGGACTTGGCAATACTGATTTCGACCTTGCAGCATCGCAGCCGGTTTCAGTGATCATGGACGATGTGGTTATGGAAAATG
>JAKITZ010000044.1 GCA_021647805.1 Robiginitomaculum sp. | reverse complement strand
ATCATACATCCAGTTGTTTTTGGGGTCATATAATAGTTTCATAAAACCAGCCGGCATGTGGATCATCGGTGATTTATCTTCACCGCCAGCTTCTAGCAGTAATATCTTGTTTTTTGAATTGGCCGATAATCGATTTGCCAACACACAACCTGCTGAACCGGCACCAATTATGATGTAATCAAATTCCATTTTTAAGCTCCTGAAATGATTTTAGTAGTCGCATTTCTTTGCCTGAAAACCGGTTTCCACTTTTCATAGAAATGCTTGTATTTATATCTCTGCAACAATTAAATGTGGCCCCGGTGTAGCCAGCGCGTAAACCAGTGCATCATCAAATTCACCGGCAGTTTTAGTGCTAACTGATGGCACACCAAAGCCGGTTCCTATCGCCACCCAGTCCATTTTCGGATTGGAGAGGTCAAGCATGGCTTGTGCTGCGGGGCCGGGGTCGCCGGCGCCAACACGCGCCAATTCAAAATTCAATATCAGGTATGAGTGATTGGCAAAAACCACATTAATGATGTTTTGTTTTTCCCGAGCCTGCGTCCATAATGCCTGACAGGTATAAGCCGCTGCGCCATCGCCGCATAATGCAAAAACCTGATCATCAGGACGGGCGATAGCTGCACCAACAGCCATCGGCATTCCCATGCCAATGGCCCCGCCAGTAAGGCACAACCAGTCGTGATCCGGGCCGTTCTCTAGCCATGGAAATACCCCCATGCCCGAAGTGGTGGCATCATCACATATTACCGAGCCATCTTGCATGTGCCGTAATAAAGACAAGCCAACAAAGCCGGGGTTTAATGGTTGCTCCCGATCCAGCTCTGGAGCTTGTGACCTTGGCTGTAGTTTAGGCGCGATGGTTGCGTCCAGAGCATCTGCAAGATCAGCCAATGCCTTGGCGCTATCAGTTTTCATATCGGCTAGAACTACAACTTCTGCACCGGGCGGAGTTAGTACCGAATCAATTCCCGGATAAGCAAAAAATGACACTGGAGCTTTCGATCCGGCAATCACTAACAAATCGCAGTCTTTCATGTCCTCGAGCGCGCTTTCGCCAAAATAGTTTAGTCTCTGCGCGCTGAAATGATTACTGCCACGAGAAATACGCGCAGCAAAAGTTTCAAATATCACACGACAATCAAGTTTTGTTGCAATTCTACCAGCCGCCGCTATTCCGTCTGCATGACAAGCAATATCACCAAGGTACAGGATCGGATTTTTTGCCGATTTAATCCTGTCAGCAATAGCCGTAATTTTGTCGTTTGGAACTTGGTGCCGTGCAGGAAAATCCGTTTTTTCGATCACTTCTGGTTCTATTTCTGACCAAGCGCAATCAGCCGGTAAGATCAAACTGGCGATACCCGGTTCAGGGCCATAGCTTTGCCTAACCGCTTCAACCGCCATAGCTGAAATTTGTTCCGGTTCGGTTACGGTTCCAGTCCATCTGGAAACGGTTGAGCAAAACCCGACAATGTCCGAGGTCAAAGGTGCATCAAGTTTCACATGATCACGGGAGTGATCGCCAACAATGTTAACCACCGGCACTTTGGCACGTTTTGCATTATGAAAGTTTGCCAGAGCATTGGCCAATCCGGGGCCTAAATGTAGTAAAGTACTAGCTGGCTTACCGCTCATTCGCGCATAGCCATCAGCCGCACCAGAGGCCACTCCCTCGAATAAGCACAAGATCGCCCGCATGTCCGGGTTGCGATCCAACGCTGCCACCATATGCATTTCCGAGGTTCCCGGGTTGGTGAAACAAACTTCGACATCTTGTGCCAATAGAGTTTTAACCAGACTTTCAGCTGCAAACATAAAATTCTCCCTTTTGTTTGAATGTTAGGGGCTTGAAGCCATTTGGTCTAGCTGTACTATTCAACCATGCAAGCTAATGATCTAATATCTCTGCTCGATTTGAAACCACTGCCCGGTGAGGGTGGGTATTTTAGACGCACCCATGAAGGCGCACATGAGAAAAACGGGCGAGCCGTTTTTTCGGTGATTTATTATTTATTGACTGCGGAACAACCGCGTTCAGCTTTGCATTATTTACCAATTGCCGAGACCTATCATTTTTACCTTGGTGATCCGGTGCAAATGTTGGTTTTGCAGCCAAATGGATCAGGCAAAGAATTGCTTTTAGGCTCTGATGTTTTTTCAGGGCAGGAAGTTCAAACAATGGTTCCAGCACAATGCTGGCACGGCTCATATTTGTGCGACGGTGGTAAATTTGCCTTGCTGGGCACAACTATGACCCCCGGCTATATGGACAGCGATTATCAAGCTGCTGATCGAGATTTATTGCAGCAACAATACCCTGATTTTGTTAAACAGATTAAAAAACTAACTGGAAAACTGTAATGGATTTTACTGGAAAAACTGTTCTTGTTACCGGAGCAAGTGGCGGCATTGGCGCACATATTGCCGAAGCTTTTGCGGCGGCTGGAGCAGAAGTTATTTTGGGTTATGGCTCCAACGCCAAGGCCGCAGAAACTTTGCAAAGTAAGATCATAAAAAGCGGGGGACGCGCTGATTTATCTGGCTTTGATGTGGCTGATGAGCTGCAAGTCTGCGAGGCTTTTGCCGCCATGCGCTCACCGCCTGATATTTTGATTAACAATGCTGGTGCATTTCCGATGGCCGATACTTTACAAACCAGTGCTGATGATTGGGACAAGGTGCAAGCGATAAACTTGCGTTCAGCATTCTTATGTTCCCGCGAAGCCATAAAAATATGGACGGCAAATACTTGCGTTGGTGCAATTGTCAATATTGCCTCGATTTCCGCCTCGATTTCTTCCGAGCAGATCGTTCATTACTGTGCCGCCAAAGCTGGAATGTTGGCCTTGTCGCGTAATCTTGCAGCAGAATTTGGTGCATCGGGCATACGCGTCAATACAGTATCGCCGGGCTTGGTCTGGCGGGAAAGCCTCGATGATGATTGGCCAGATGGAGTGCAAAAATGGAAAAAAGTCAGCCCGTTAAGAAAACTGGTGCAACCGCAAGATATTGCCAATGCCTGCTTGTTTCTTGCTAGTGAAAATGCTGCTGCAATTACCGGAATTGAGCTAACTGTTGATGCTGGAATTTCAGTGGCCTATCCGTTTTAAGCAGATTATTTTTTTAATAGTTCGTGGTAAACCGCTAATGTTGATGCGCACATTTGCTCTCTTGAGTATTGCTGCGCCACCCATTTTTGTCCTTTTCTGCCCCATTCTTTTTGTTGGCGCGCCGTTAAGGCCAAAATTCTTTGCAAGGCTTCAGCCATTGCAATCGGATCAGCAATATCCACCAACAAGCCAGTCTTTTGATCTTGTACGGTTTCTAATGATCCGCCATGCGCGGTAGCGATAACCGGTTTTGCCGCGGCTTGTCCCTCAACTGCCACCCGGCCAAATGCTTCTGGTTCAATACTGGCGGAGACTACAATATCTGAAATTGCATAAACTGCCGGCATATCTGTTATATGTCCTGCAAGACAGACAGAACTTTGTAAGGCCAATTTGGCGATAAGGTTTTGTAGCTCGGTTTTATAGTCATCTCGTCCTTGGGCATCTCCGGGCATGACAAGGTGTGCCACAATGTTTCGTTGCCGCAAAATATCCATGGCTTTTACCATTACCAACTGTCCTTTCCATCTGGTCAGGCGGCCGGGCATCATGATCAGCGGAATATCCTTGTTAAGTGATATATCAAGCCTGCTGGAAACCTGTGATTTTCTGTCATCGCTGATTGTTTCAGGTCTTAGGCCATCAAGGTCAATTCCTCTGGGAATCACTCGTATCTTTTTGGGATCAATATTGTGGACTTTGGTAATATGGGCGGCAACAAAATGTGAATTGGCAATCACCAGATCACCCTTGGTCATAATCGAATTGTATTTTGTTTTTAAGATAGAACTTGAGTTATAAGTTCCATGATAGGTGGTTACAAACGGCAAGTTCAAACGTCTGGCCGCTGCCAGCGCACTCCATGCCGGCGCTCTGGATCTGGCATGGATTATTTCGCCGTCGAATTTTTTGGTTTGCTCGGCGATGGCGGTAATGTTTTTCCACATAATCAGCGGGTTTTTACTGTCCAGCGACAGTGAGTAAAATGCTGCTCCGTCTGTTTGCAATTCCTCAACCAGTCTGCCGCCTTTGGCCAATACTAACGAGCTGCCGCCACTTTCGATAATTGCACGGCTTATATCCAAGGTGGTACGTTCAGCACCACCGGCAGCAAGTTCAGGTATGATCTGGACAATTTTCAAGTTTGTGGTTCCGGATTTAATAGTTATGTTCTGACCCTAAGTTCAGAATCTAAAGGAAAATTGCCAGTGGAAGAAGTACTAAAGCACAAAACTGCGAGCGGCGAAACAATTTGCTACTCTGTTACCTCTGGTCTTCGGCCAAGTGTGGTTTGGCTCGGCGGGTTTCGTTCGGATATGAACGGCAGTAAAGCTAAGTTTGTTGATCAGTGGGCAAGAGAAAATGATCGCTCATTTATCCGCTTTGATTATTTTGGCCATGGTCGTTCTTCGGGGGATTTTGCTGATGGGACAATATCAAAATGGCTTGGTGATGCGCTTGAGGTGATTGATAATTTAACTACTGGACCGGTGGTTTTGCTGGGTTCGTCAATGGGTGGTTGGCTGGCATTACTGGCAGCATTGGCCAGACCTGAGCGCGTGCGAGCTCTGGCCTTGATTGCGCCAGCAGCAGACTTTACGCAAAAGCTGATGTGGGACAAATTTGATAAGCAGGTAAGAGACGAAATTACAGAGCAGGGTTACTGGATGCAGCCATCGCCTTATGGGGAAGTGGAAATTACCAGAAATCTGATAGAAGATGGTAATAAGCACTTATTGCTGGACGAAGAAATTTCGTTTGCCGGGTCGGTACGTATTTTACAAGGACAACTAGATCCTGACGTGCCATGGCAACATGCAATGAAATTGGTGGCGAAATTGCAAAGCACTGATGTGGTGTTTTCACTGATCAAAGACGGTGATCATAGTCTGTCACGGAATACTGATTTGCGGCGCTTACAAGGCGTATTGGAAGAGTTAACTGCAAGTATTAAAACTAAACTATAACCAGCTTATTTACCCTATTTGGGATATTGACTTGCTAGGGACTGCAACAAGGCGCACAATTCGCACAGCAAAGAAGAGGGAAGTTTATGTTGCGTGGTTTTGTCATATTAATCTTATTAGCCTTACCAAGCTCGGTGCTGGCACAAGAAACACGTTACGACCAATGTATGAAATTGGTCTTGCAGCAACCATTGGCTGCCTATGAAGAAGGTCTGGCTTGGCAATCCGAAGAGGGCGGTTCAGCGGCTCGTCACTGCATTGCTTCGGCTTTGCTGGGGTTGGGTGATCTGCAAAGAGCAGCGGAGCGTTTGGAAAATTTGGGCTATGCACCTGATTTGAACGAGGGCTTAAGGTCGCAAATTTTTTATCAATCTGGTGAGGCTTTTTTGCAATTAGGAGACTATCAACGAGCTATAAGTTCCTTTGAGGCCGGCTCTTCTTTGAGTAGTAATAATATTGAACTGCGGCTTGGCAAGGCACGCGCCCTTGAAGGGCAAGGGGAGTTAGAGCAAGCTCTTGTGGAATTAGATTCTATAATAAAGCAAAACCCCAACCATGTTCTGGCGCTGACTTTACGGGCAACTATTTTGATTGAATTGCAGCGCCTTGATGCTGCTGGCTCTGACGTGAAGCGGGCAATGCGGCTGGCACCTACGGAACTTGATGTATTGTTGTTACGCGGGAGTTGGCGAGAAGCAAAAAGGTTAGCTGCACAGTAATAGTCACCGAAGCCATTCTATTTTTACTTGTTCGTTGGTTTCGTTCGGAAGATATTGTTGGCGTAGTTTTATAAATTCTGGTGCAGGTAATAACCTAGACAATGCCCAAACTGCCATGGCTCTTATTAGCTCCGAGTTATCAGTAAGAGCGATTGTCGCACATGGAATTAACCCCACGTCAGCAGAATTACCAATGGCAATCATTACGTTTCTTACAAAGCGATCTCGTCCGGTGCGTTTTATCGGCGAGGCGGTAAACACTTCGCGAAAAGCTTGATCGTCTAATGCTGCAAGATCAGCCAGCATTGGCATGGTTAGCTCTGGTCTAGCTTGTAGTTTACTCTCACTGGCGGTTTTGGCGTATTTGTTCCATGGGCAGATCGCCAGACAATCATCACAACCATAAATCCGGTTACCAATAGCTTGGCGATATTTTACCTCAATATGGCCTTTGTGCTCAATGGTCAGATATGAAATACAAGCTCTGGCATCTAATTGGTATGCGGAAGTAAAGGCATTGGTCGGACAAATATCAAGGCAATCTTGGCAACTACCGCAATGATCATTTGATGGGGTATTAGCCGGCAGCTCAGCGGCTGTTAAAATCACTCCTAAAAACAACCATGATCCAAATTCACGAGAAACCAAATTGGTGTGTTTTCCCTGCCAACCAAGACCGGCTTTGGCAGCTAAGGGTTTTTCCATCAATGGCGCGGTATCGACAAAAACTTTCAACGGCTTTTTGGTTTCTTGGTGCAACCAGCTGGCAAGTTTTTTTAGGCGTTTTTTGACCAAATCATGATAGTCGTGGCCTCTAGCATAAACTGAAATATTGCCATGTGATTTATGGGTAATATTTTGCATGGGATCATGATCTGGCCCATAATTAAAACCCAAAACTATTGCTGATCTAGCTTCGCTCCACATATCTGTTGGGTGCTGGCGGCGGTGGGCTTCATCGGCTAGCCATTGCATTTGTCCATGATGCCCTAAATCCAAGAACTCATGTAAGTATGCGCTTTGCGGCCAAGGTTTCGTGACCGCAGTTATGCCGGGTTTGGCAAAGCCAAGATCAATTGCTAATTTATTTAATTCGACCAAAGATTTCTGGTTTAGATCGACAGGCACCGCTTAAAAATCCAAGTCGGTATAGTGTGCAGCAGCAGCAAATCCGGGGAAATTATCTTGTAATATAGGTCTAAAAGATGGTCGGGATTTTAATCGCACATACCATGACTTTACCAATGAGAACTCTTCAAACGGAACATCGCCAAAATAATCAAGACAAGAAAGAGCGGCGCCGGCAGAAATGTCGGCCAAGGTCAAATCGTCACCGGCTAGCCAGTTTCTTTCGGCAATCAGGTCTTCCAAAACTTTTAAATGCCAGCGTAAATATTGCTTTCCATGACGCATGTTGGCAGCATCAGGTGTGCCAAGTCCCAATACAGGCTTTTCAACCCGCTCATACAATAATAACCCTAAAACTTCGCTTTGGAATTTATCGGAAAACCAACTCATTAACCTACGAACTTCGGCGCGTTTTATCGGGCCATTGGGCATTAAAGCATTGGTGGTGTTGGTTTCTTCCAAATACTCAAGGATTGCCCGACTTTCGCAAATGGTTCGCAAACAACTGGTATCACCCTCTTGCAATACTGGTGGCCGGCCCGATGGGTTGAGCTTGATTAGTTTTTCAGTGTCACTGGGCATTTGTAAAGCAAATGCAGAAAAACTTAGCCGT
This sequence comes from Robiginitomaculum sp., assembly GCA_021647805.1. Taxonomy (GTDB): domain Bacteria; phylum Pseudomonadota; class Alphaproteobacteria; order Caulobacterales; family Maricaulaceae; genus Robiginitomaculum_B. Next base: position 5,446 of record JAKITZ010000044.1, on the reverse strand, counting down.
TTTTCACCAAGAGCAAGTCGAACTTCTCGCGATCCGGGATCTAATGGCCAATGGAACAAAGTGCGTTTCATGATGTTTCTTCTTCGCGGCGAAAATGCTCAATTCCGTGCGCTTCGGCTTTGCCGCGTGGATCGGGGTGAACCAAAATATCAGCAGCCGGCCAAGTTTTAAGCAGTTTTCTTTCAACTTCAACCACGATTTTATGAGCTGCGGCCAATGTTATATCCGGATCAAGGTCAAGGTGAAACTGCATGTGAATATAGACACCAGAGGCTCTGGTTCGTAACTCGTGGATTGAGTAAACACCATCAACGCTCAAAGCCGTTTTTTTGATCATATCGCGTTCGCTTTGCGGTAATTCACGATCCATAACCTGATCAAACGCGCTTTTGGCCACCCCCCACGCCGTAAACATTAGCCAAATTGCAATCGCAATTCCAACAATCGCATCGGCAATACCAAAACCGCCGTAAGTTGCGATTAATATGCCGATCACCACTGAAACATTAGCCAACAAGTCGGCCTTATAATGAGCCTGATCACCGGCAATAGCTAATGATCCGGATTTTTTGATTGCTTGTTCTTGCAACCAAACCAGCCCTAATGTCAGTATGATTGAGACCAACATTACAATTATAGCCAAGTTTCCATGAACAATAGCTTGTGGGTTCAATAATCTATCAATTGCCTCGCGTGCGACTAATGCTGCGGATATTGCAACTAACATCGCCTGAAATAATGAGGCGAAACTTTCGGCTTTGCCATGGCCAAACCGGTGCTCTTCATCGGCTGGCTCGGCAGCATAGCGCACTGCAAAAAACGCGGTGATAGAGGCAAATAGATCAAGGGCGCTGTCGGCAAAGCTGGCCAATAATGCCACTGATCCGGTAATGATAAATGCCAATAATTTTGAAACCATCAATACCAAAGCCACCATTACCGAGACCCAAGTAATGGCTCTGGTTATTTTGGCTGCTTGTTTTGGCTCGGCTCGACCCGGTCCATGAGCTTCTTTATTAGTGTCAGTCATAAATAATCAAATAGGCGGTGATTTAACGTGGGTCAAATGGCAATTCACTTGCCCAGATGAATAAATCGGTCAATTGTCTAACTTGGTGAAAATACAGGAATGAATTTATCGTGACACTAATCCAACTTGCATTATTGGCGATCATCCAAGGACTGACGGAATTTTTGCCGGTTTCATCATCAGCGCACCTTATTTTGGTACCATGGGTTACTGGCGAGCAAGATCAGGGTGCATTGATAGATATGATGGCACATTTGGGCTCATTGCTGGCGGTTATGCTATATTTTCGAAATGATTTAATGGCGATGGCCGGCGGCGGTTTTGATCTGTTGCGAGGGCGTAAAGACAACCCGGCTAGTAAATTATTGATCCATATTATTATTGCCACGCCATTTGCTTTGATGGTCGGAGTGGTTTTGTTTGCGCTTGGCTGGGCGGAGTATTTACGCGACCCGTTGATCATTGGTATTGCGACGATATTTTTTGGCATTGTTTTATGGTTTAGTGATCGTGCGGTGCAAAATATCAACAAGATGGAAGATAGCAAATTATCAACTGCTGTCTGGATTGGTCTTGCGCAAGTTTTGGCGTTTATTCCCGGTACATCGCGCTCTGGCATTACCATGACCGCCGCCAGATTTCTTGGAATTAGCCGCAAGGAAGCGGCGAGATTTTCGATGTTGCTTTCGATCCCATTATTAGGGGCGATGGGTGCAGCAGCTTTGCTTGACCTTTTGTTAAGCGAACCGATAAAAGGCGCACCGGGAATAATTGACGGGTTAATAGTCGCCGGTCTTTCAGCGGTAACAGCTTGGATAGCAATTCACTTGTTAATGCAATTGGTGCAAAAAATTGGCTTTACCCCATTTGTGATTTATAGGTTGTTGATGGGCGCAGTAATTCTGTGGTTTGTATTAGCTCATTGACTTTCTATAATTAGGAATTATCCTAATTAAATGAAAAGCACGCAAACAACCAAACCGCATTCTCTATTTTTTACTCGCCAGATAGCATTGTTTCTATTGGTCTGCTTTGGGTTTTCGTGGTTTGTGGCCGCTGTGATCTGGTACACGGGCGGTTTGCACAGCTCATTGGCTTTCTTACTGCTGGTTGTTTATATGTTTGGTCCAGCCATTGCCGCTATTATTTGTGCTTGTCTTTTTGATCGCAAGCGTTGGAAGCAGGCATTGGGGTTTACCTCTTGGCCGAAATTGATCTGGTTTGGTGGCCTTGCTTTGGCGATTATGATTGTCATTGGTTCAACACTGGTTTCCCTGCTGGGCTTAGATGTGCATTGGATTGGTTTCAAAAAAGGATTGCAACAAGTTTTTGTAGCTAAAAACGTTGACCTTGATGCGCTTCCGCTCTCCCTCGATCAATTAGTTTGGTTACAAATTTTAGTCAATATTCCGGTGGGAATTGCTATTAATAGCTTCATTCTGTTGAGTGAGGAATTAGGATGGCGCGGATGGTTATTTGACCGCTGGCGGCCATTGGGTTTCTGGCGTGGTAATCTGATGATCGGATTTGTTTGGGGGCTTTGGCACGCGCCGGTCATTGCTTTGGGTTATAATTATCCGGGGATGCCAATTGCTGGTATTTTCTTGATGATTGGATTTACCTTGCTTATCGCCCCAATTATCGGGTGGCTACGCGAGGCCGGACGATCGGTATTTGCTGCCAGCATATTTCACGGAACCATCAATGCACTGGCAGGGGTCGGGTTGCTGGTGATCGGCATGCCGGACATGCCTTGGAGTGGCATGCTCGGAATCGGTGGTTTTGTGGTGTTGACAACGATTTGCCTTATGCTTTTAGTTTTGCGCCGGCATCAGGCAACTTTTTTATGAAACTGACCATATTTGCGAAAACGTCCAAGATAAACAGGCACATTGGCCTCGATAGTTTCAAGACGCTTTATACCCAATTCGGTAAACCCAAGAGCATTATCAGAAACTATATTGTCTTGCTCTAGCTGCAATATTTGATCAGAGGTTATAAACGGAGTAACGAACGGCACTGCTCCAGAAATATCACCAACAACTCCCATTGTTTTGGCGGCAATCTTTGGCAAGCCAATTATCAACCGTTTTCGTTCAATCCAAATGGCGGTGTTTTGGACGATTTGGCCAAGTGTCAGTGTTTGCGGCCCGCCGAGTTCGTAAGTTGTACCGGCAGCCTTAGAGTTTTGCAAAGTTGCAACGATTGCTGCTGCGACATCACCAACAAATACCGGTTGTAATTTAGTGTCTGCCATCGGTAATGGTACTATCGGGGTTAGGCAAAGCATACCGGCGAAGCGTTCAAACAGGCCATCGCCAGAGCCAAATAAAACTGATGGCCGCAGAATTGTTGCATTGGGAAAGGCCTTTAAGACGGCTATCTCGCCTTTTGCTTTGGATCTGGCATATTTGGATGCAGATTGTTCAGAAGCTCCAAGTGCAGAAACCTGAACTAAGTGTTGTACGCCAAGTGCTAAAGCTGCTTGTGCAATTCGCGCCGCGCCTTCTGTGTGCAAGTCATCAAACTTTTGTTTGCCGCTTTCAAACAAAACACCAACCAAGTTAATGGCAATTTGCGCGCCACTCATTGCCGCAGCAATAGAAGCATCAGAGCGGATATTGCATTGAACTAATTGCACTTGTCCGACGCCGCCCTCAACCCGAAGATCAACCGCTTGATGGGCTCGGCGCACCGCAACCCGCACTCGCCAGCCCTTGCGGCACAGCTCGCGAACTACTTGTCTGCCTAAAAACCCAGAACCACCAAATACCACTGCTAGTTTGTTCATTGTTCAGCCCTTAAAATGCGCAATCAAAGTATCTACGCAATTACAACCAACCGCGCGCTCTGTCCATGTGCATTTCACCGCAGATGGACTTGCATAACCAAATATTCATCTCGCCTGTTGGACAAAAAAAGCAAGTTGTTTGTTTTTTATATCAGAAATTTCTTTGAGTTTTAAGTGGCGGCGGTGTTTTCCGGAGCCTTCTAAATTTTTGTTCGGGTCGTTAAATTCAAAACCGTTGCTGAACTCAAAGGAAAGGTGCTTTTTGTTGACGAAAATGCCACCAAAATCATCACTTACGGAAAACATAATACCCCCATACATAATTCTCTCATCAACGTCTGGGTAGGTGTTGAAAACTATTTCTCGAGCTTTTTGTAAGGTTAGAAACTTCCAACCACCAAGGCTTTCAATGTCATCAAGGAAAGTTTGTACTTGTTGTCTTTTAGATTTCTTTACCATTTCAGTTTGCTTTCTCATTCGCTACCTAATGAAGCTCGTGCATTTTCAAAATCAGGGTGAGTCATTGCATAAACTCGCCATCCATTTACTGTGTTGTCACGTTTTGTATTTGTGGCACCATTAGAAATAGTACCAAAGGATTGCCCAGTAAGTTGAATCAAAATAGTAGCCAAAGCATCAACCATAAGTTTAGGTGAGTGATTTTCAAGGATTAAGTATCTGTATTTTAATCGCCGTCGATTATCCAATTGTGCAATAATTGCCGGCACAGCACCGGTGCCTAAGTTCTCTAATTGCCGAAAAGCATAGGCTTCTTTACCGCTCTTACTGGCGATTTCTATTAATTCAGCAACACGATCATATAATGGAAGTTGTTTGTTTGGTATTCAATTATTAGTGATTGTCTTTTGCCGAATTATTTCGGATTCTATTTTATCTATCTGCAGTGGGTCAGCTATTTGCAAAGACTTATTCTCAAGATAGGTGAAATAATATTCTCCTTGAGCTATGACTGCGAATATGATTACAGGTTTTCCGTGCATGGAGAATAGATGATTGTTGCTCACTCTATAAGAGTTGTCTTTTGTATAATACCTGATGTTTGCGGGGTAATTTCCAGGCTTTCCCTTTAGATGTTCTGATTTGTTTGCAGGAATGTTCACATATGAATGTTGATCATTTTTGACTGCTTGGCTGATTGTTGCCTCAGGAACCGTCAATACAGCAAGAAATATAGCATCTGATTTGGACACTTTCACCTAAAGATCCTGACTAGTTTTTGTCAACTCAATATGATTTACCGTTGGTACTTTAGCAAACATGGTATCGTTAAGTTTAACTATCAGCGCGGATCCAATAAATAATAAAACTAGTAAAACAAGAAATGTACCTGTTTTTTTTCTAACCATTGGTTTTTGTTTATTCATCTTGTCTGTATTCTCGTGGTTTGCTTGGTTGGATATGCGTACATATAAAAATATGGGGCTGAATGGTGGCGCACTTTAGGTCTCACCGTAAGACAGAACAAGGGTCATGAGCATTTGCCAACAAAAGGGGGTACCGGACTTGTCTCTCATAGCTGCTACGCAGCACATTAAGGTGATGCGAGGGGGTGGGGGTTATAGGCTAAGCTTGGGGTTGAAGTTACAAGGCTGGCTTGCGGATTT
>JAKITZ010000043.1 GCA_021647805.1 Robiginitomaculum sp. | reverse complement strand
TTATCAGAATCATTGAGAATAAGAACAATCGTAGCGAAGAATTCATTTTGTCACCATATATATAATTTGGAATTTGCCGGCTGTGGCCGGTTTCTTTTTTTATTTAAGATTAGTGCCATGTACTTTCCCCACGAGCTGAAGTACGCGGCTATTTATCTCTGTCCGGAATTGCAAAAGACCCGGCGACTTAAGGGCAGTGAATATTTATATCTTCTTTATTCAAATTGTCCTCATCATTAAAAGAGGATATATCAATATTTATAACATAGGTATCAAATGTAGCATTTGAGAAAGGCATTTTTGCTTTTTCATTTCGTGGAGCAGATCGTTTTATGTAATCTTCATAATAATTACCATCTTTTAAGGTTAAAGTCATATATTTACTACCTTCTTCTGTTGTTATTTCGGCAGTACTAGAAGTAATTACTTTAATCTTTCCACGATTAGCAGTTAAATCAGAGATTTGAACATTTCTTAAAAAGTTGTTTTCTTCGCCATACTTCTCATCAAATTTAATAATATATCCAGGGATTTCGGTATTAAAAGTTCCAGGAATTAATGCCAATGCAGGTTGCTTCTTTTTTAGGTTGTTAAACATGTTTTTTTGCTTTAGTGTAGCATGCGGAAAAACATAGTCTAAAAATAAAAAATTTATTCCACTAAAAAAAACAGTAAGAAGTATAAGTGGCAATAAAAACCTTTTGAGCGATATTCCTGCGGATTTAATGGCTGCAAATTCATAGTTTTCCCCAAAATTTTCCTAGAAACACTAAAACAGTAACTCAAAACAAACAATGCAATACCGGTGTTTTAAATATTACAAATTATTCAGCTTGCTCCGGAATATAAGCATCATAGTCTTCGCTAAGATCAAGGTCTTCAAGACTTTTGCCGAAACTCTCAACCGGTTTTCCTGTCCACAAATAGATGAAATACCGGCGAATATCAGCACCGATTGCATAAAGGCTAGGAACCAGAAACAAGGTAACGAACAGAGCGAATAAAACACCAAACGCCAGCCCGATAGCAACTGGTATCAGAAACGCCGCCTGTAACGATTTCTCCATCATTAACGGTACTAAGCCAACGAAAGTTGTCAAAGAGGTCAGCAATATTGGCCTGAACCGCTCGACACCTGCTTCAACCAATGCCCGCGCACCACCCATGCCAGAGGCTCGCAGCCTATGCACATAATCGATCAGTACCAAATTGTCATTCACCGCGACACCGGCAGCGGCCATCACCCCCATTAACGAGAACAAAGACATATTAACACCCATGATGAAGTGCCCAATTACACCGCCAACAAAGCAAAACGGAATTGCCGCAAATAATATCAATAAAGGCTCTGAATATGAACGAAAGGCTACCGCTACCAATATGTAAGCAACGCCAAACGCCATTAATGACAAGATCAATATCTCTGACATAAAATCAGCTTGGCCTTGCGACTGCCCGATATTACCGCGCCGCACATTCGGGTGGCGTTGATCAAACGCTTCAAAGAATTCTTCCTTCATATTATCACGAACGCCACCGACCTCTGCTGGATCAGCTTCGGCGGAAATAATAATTGCCCGTTGTCTTTCACGGCGCAATATTCGGGTAATGCCCGGCTCGAATGATAAATCAGCCACTGAATAAAGCGGTAATTCACGGCCATCATTGGTGCGAATACGCATGTTTTTTAAGTAATCAAGCGACTCACGGTCTTTGCGTGGGTATCTGACAAATACCCGAACATCCTCACCATCACGGGGTAGGCGTTGTACCTCGACACCGTAAAAACCTTGACGCACCTGTGTCGCCACATCAGCAATAGTAATACCTAAGGTTTCAGCTCCGGGCTTTAATTTGAATTGAATTTCCTCAGAAGCTGTCTGACTGTCATTGACCACATTAAACACCACACCATAGGTGCGTAATTGCATCATCAAATCATCTGCCGCAGCCGTTAAGTCTTCTAAATCTGTCGAGTTCAAAACATATTGAATTTCTGGATCACTGTCTTCGTTTTTGTATGAAACAGATATTGTTTGCGCGTCTGGCACTTCACCAATTAGCTCGCGCAAGCGCTCGGCGGTTTCTTTCGCCGATAATGTGCGCTCTTCGGCTCCAACCAACCGCACCAATGCTAAAATATTGGTTTCTCTGGCTCTGGTGTACCAGTTCTCGATTAGTTTACCGCCGACAGAATTTATTTCTTCTTCAAGTTGTTTTTCGGCTTTTTGTATCTGTGCCAGCACCTCTAATGATCGACTAAACGGCGTACCTTCTGGCAGTTCGACCGTGATGCTTACCTCTTCACTTTCGGTTTCCGGCATAAAGGTAAACTTTACAATACCTGTTGCAGACCAACCAATTGACATGATGCCTATCGCAATGAATGACGCAGCAGTGATATAACGGTTTTTCACCGTCCAAGCCATTACTGGTCGATAAGTGTGATGGGCGAATTTTATGATGCTTCCAGCCAAGTTTTCTTGAAATTTTGCGAACTTGTTTTTGGCATTTATCGGCTTTAAGTGCGAAAGGTGCGCCGGTAATATCAGCAGGCTTTCGATCAGTGAAAAACTTAATGCCAAGATCACCACCAAAGATATGGAACGGGTGAACTCTCGCGCTTGACCAGAGACGAGCATCCATGGTGCAAAGAAAATCATCGTAGTTAGAACGGCAAAGATGACCGGTTTCATTACCATTTTTGTTCCAGCTATCGCCGCCTTGGGGCCATATCTTTCATGCTCGTTCTCTCGGTGGATCGCCTCGCCAACAATGATCGCATCATCAACTATTACCCCCAATACCAACAAAAACGAAAATGTTGAGATCATCGAAAACGAAATATTATTCACCGGCAAAAATGCCACTCCGCCAGCAAATGCCGTGACAATTCCTACCGATACCCAAAACGCTACTGCCGGTCGTAAAAACAAAAACAGGGTGATTAAAACCAATACCAGACCGGATGCAAAATTACCCATAATGCTTCCAATACGATCGGTAAAAGTTTCCGATGTATCTTCCCACAAGATCATACTAACGCCTTCAGGCAGAGACTCTTGTGCTTTTTCCATGTATTCTTTGACCTGCTTGGACATAGCGACCACGTCCATATTAGGCCCCGAAAGCACCTGCACCAAAACAGTGCGTTTGCCGTTCATGGTTGCCAGCAAATTTACGTCTGCAAAACCGTCAATAACCGTGGCCACATCACCAACACGAATAGTTGCACCACCGGGAGTTTGACGGATAATTACATTTTCAAAATCCTGCTGACTATCGGCCAATTGCCTTGTGCGGAGCTGCATATCACCAACAGAAGTTCTAACATTTCCCGAAGAAAGGTTTACCGAAGTTCCGCGAATTGCATTAGAAACATCAGAAAATGTCAATCCGTATTGACGCAAGGCATCTTCTGATATTTCAATTGACACCTCTTCACCGCGCACCCCAAACAAGCTGACCGATGGCACTTCCGAAAGCAACGCTATATCGCGGCGTACTTTCTCCGCATACCGTTTTAACATGCGTTCATCTACATCGCCAGACAGTGCAATTCGCATTATCTGGTTTTGGCTTCTAAACTGATTTAATTGTGGTTGTTGAGCGGCCGGTGGGAATGTAGCAATTGAGTCAACTTCACGTTTTATTTCCGCTAAAAAAGCATCTTTGTCTAAAGTTGCCTCGCCGATAACAAACAGCATCCCCATGCTTTCTCTGGAAACTGACCATAGCCGATCAACGCCCTTTACCCGACTAACTGCCTCTTCAAGGCGAACAGTTATTTGCTCTTCGATGTCTTGAGGGCCGGCACCAAGCCAGACAACTGAAACCTGCGCTCCGGGAAATTCAACATAGGGGTCTATTTCCCGATCAATTCGCAAAAACGAAACTGTCCCAGCGATCAATATGGAAACCATCAATAAATTGGCGGCAGTTTTATTTTGCGCGAACCATGCAACAATTCCGGCCATAGTTATTCTCCACTCGCAGTAATTTCTAAAACATCATTACGCGCAACAGTCGCTATGATCATACCATCATGCGCACCACGCACTGGCGAAGTGATCACCTTGTCATCTATCGACAGCCCAGATGTTATAATTGCGTTATTTCGGTTCGATGATGCAACCTCTACCGAGACAATCCGCAGCTCATCACCATCGGCCAAAAACACATCATTATTTCCTCGCAATGCCGAGCGTGGAATTAACATTGCATCAGGTAATACCTGACCCTCAACCTCGGCCTGCACAAACAGGCCAACCACCAATGGCATGCCATCATCAGCACCGGCTCCGTAAGGCTCTAAAACCTCAACAAACGCAAACATCAATCTCGTGGTTGGATCTATGGCGCTATCGGTGCGGGTGATACGCCCTTGCCATGTACGCGGTTTACCAGCGACGATTGCCGATAACTTTACTTCGGGGCCGCGGTTGTTTTCGCTTTCCACAAAGGCCATCGGCAAGTTTAACTTTGCCAGCTCAGCATCGCTAAATGGCAAACGCACATCAACCACTTCGGTGGAAAAAATTCTAGCCAATCTGGCACCCGGGGTCACAAACTGCCCGACATCTGCCGCCTTTGATCGAACCCTGCCAGCAAATGGCGCACGAATTGCAGTACGCGCCAATTGCAATTTAGCATCGGCCAGCGAGGCATTAGCCGCCGCCAATGAAGCCTCGGCCTGTGCCATTTGCGGTTTGCGCAAAGTCAAAGCAGAGGCTTCTCCTGAACCCAACTCTTCCCAATCCCGTGCAGCAATTTGTGCTTCTGCTTGTTCGCGTAACAATCCTTGTTTTGCTTGTGCAACAGTGGCTTCGGCCTGCACAACTCGTAAATCATAATCAGCGGTTTCAATACGAATCAACACTTCATTCTTGGAGAACGCGCCACCCTCAAGAAAGTTCTTAGAGATATATTCGATCTTTCCACCGACCTGTGGAACCACATCAATCTCTACCCTTGGGCTTACCTCGCCTTGAGTGAAAACATTCAACCGCACCTCTTCTTGTGACGGGCTTGTAACCAATACCGGAACAGCTTTAATTTCTGTCACAGTTTTTTCTAACTCTGGCTTCAGAGCGCTCATAATCACAAGTACGACAATACCCATAACAAGTATAATCAGTGGGAGAAGGAAAAAAATTACCCTACCAACGATCAGTTTTTTGTCTTTTGGCTTTCGTTTTATTCCAACTTCATTGGCTTGTTGTTGCACGGTCATTATCTTACCCTCATTCACTTTCTGCGGTGTTTACCGCTATTTTCTCATTAGATCCGCCTAAAGCCAAAAACAAAGCTATACGGTTTGAAGCTCTGGCACTGGCGGCAGTAATTAGCTGCCCCTCGGCGGATATTCTTCGGCGTTGCGCGTCCAATAATTCAAATATTGTCCCAACACCACGCACATATTCACGCTCGGCTAAACGCTCGGCCTCTTTGGCCTCGGCAACTGAGATCAACAGTGCTGTTTCGCGTTGTAGCAAATGCTTTTCACCCGACAATGCGTCCTCGACCTCACGCCATGCGATTAAAACTGTCTGCGCATATCTGGCCAATTGCTCGCGCTGTACTGCTTCGGAACGGGTTATACCAGCCTTGATTGATCCGCCAGCAAACAATGGTTGCGTTACCGATCCGATTAGCGAACCAATAACCCGGTTAAGATCAAAAATATCGGCTATCTGGCCACCATTAGTGCTAGCAGAGCCACGTAAGGTTAAAGACGGTAATAATGCTTTTCTGGCTTCAGCAACCCGAAGTCCTGACGCTGCTAATCGTTGTTCGGCGGAGCGCACATCCGGTCGATTGATCAAAACTTTTTCTGGTGAGACAATTGGCGCTAAAGATGAAATCACCGGCAAAACTGCTACCGCCTTAATTTCATGAGCAGGGTAACGGCCAAGTAATATTTCCAACCGACGCGTAGCATTACCATGTTGTTGTTTTTGAAAAGCCACATTTGCACGGCTGCCAGCCAAGGCTGATCTTGCCAAACGAATATCCAGCGACGTTGACAAACCACTATTATATCTGCGCTCAACAATACCTAATGAACGCTCACGAGTTGCTACATCATCGCCAGCCAATGCCGCTTGCTGTGAAGCAGAGATCAGATCAATCCACGCCGAAGCCGTTTGACCGGCCACTGATAATTGCAAAGCTTCAAAATCTGCTTGTGCGGCCGCTGCATCACCGGCACTAGCCTTGGCTCGATCACGTACCCTGCCCCATAAATCCAATTCCCAACTTGCGGTGACATTACCACTATAGCTTTCAGTGTTTGGCGCATTGGGAATTGCAGTTCCAGTTCCTGATGCGCCAAATGATAGCGATGGTAATCGCGCGGAATTGCTTATTTTCGCCAATGCCAAGGACCGCTGCAAACGAGCAGAACTAGCCGCTAGATTGTAGTTGTTAGCCACGGCCTCCGCTACCAATTCTTGTAATTTCGGATCAGCAAAGCTGGTAACCCAGTCCAAATGCCACATAGCAGCATCGGTTTCATATTCAGTTGACCAATTATCCGGTGTTATTTGCGGAATTTCCGAAACAGGAACCTTTGACAAAGACGGCAATGCTCTATTGCCACCAACCGAAGAACACGCCCCCAATATGGAAATCGATCCAAATAATATACAAAAAAGCCGCATAGATATTCCCAGTACCACAATAATTTCATCCGAGGGTAGTTTCATCATCACGAAAGTCAATCAATTATTATTGATATTCGACGATTATTACATGATTGTCATGATAGAAATGACCCTGTTCTGTTAATATGATGCAATGAACAGTCAAATAAGATGCAAGAATTATAAAAAATTCAAAACGTGGCTGTTACCTAATGCGCCACGTCCCAATTAGGGCCAGCACCACTATCGACGATTAACGGCACAGATAGCTCCAACACCGGCGCACAAGCGTTTTGCATGACGTTGCCAGTTAGCTCCGCCAATTCGTCAACCCTGTCTTGGCTCACCTCAAAGACCAGTTCATCATGCACTTGCAACAACATTCTTGCGTCAATACCGGAACTAGCCAAAGCGTCAGGCATTCTTATCATCGCCCGGCGCATTATGTCGGCGGCACTGCCTTGAATTGGTGCATTAATGGCTTGACGTTCGGCAAAGCTACGCCGCATAGGGTTTTTATCATTGATCTCAAGACACCAACATTTGCGTCCAAACAAAGTAGTAACATAACCGTTTTCTCTGGCTTCTTCTTTGACCGCTTCCATATAGTCTTTAATACCGGGGAATTTTTCGAAATATGCTTTGATATAATCAGCAGCTTCGGTGCGAGAAATTCCTAATTGTATAGCAAGCCCAAACGCAGATATTCCATAGATAATTCCAAAGTTAATTGCCTTGGCCTGACGTCGAATATTTGGATCCATGCCTTCAATCGGCACACTAAACATTTCCGATGCCGTCATTGCATGAATATCCAAACCATCAGCAAATGCCTGTTGCAAAGCATCAACCTTGGCAATGTGCGCCAGTACTCGCAATTCTATCTGGCTATAATCGGCGCTTAACAGCAAATTACCCGGCTCGGAAATAAACGCTGCACGAATTTTTCGCCCATCTTCGGTTCTAATTGGAATATTCATCAAGTTAGGATCGCTAGAAGACAACCGTCCAGTGGTGGTGCTAGCCAACAAAAATGATGTGTGCACCCGTGAAGTTTCTGGATCAGCAGCTAACCCCAAAGCATCGGTATAGGTGCTTTTTAGTTTTTGCAAATGCCGCCAATTCAATATTGTTTGCGGTAACTTCTGACCATCATTAGCCAGTTCCTCTAGAACCTTGGCATCAGTTTTCCAGGCTCCAGTTTTGGTTTTTTTACCCCCGGGTAAAGCCATTTCATCAAATAAAATTTCGCCTAATTGCTTGGGTGAGGCCAAATTAAACGAACGGCCAGCTAGTTGTTTTGCTTCGTCCTCGAACTCAGCCATTTTTTGGGCAAACTTTAATGACAATCGCGCCAACTCAGCTCTATCGACTTTAATTCCCGCTAGCTCCATATCAGACAAGACTTGCGGCATTGGTCGCTCAAGCGTCTCGTAAACACTACTCATTTGCTCTACACCAAGCCGTGGCTTTAGGATATTCCACAACCGTAAAGTAATATCGGCATCTTCGGCGGCGTAATTAGTAGCAGGCTCCAGATCAACGGCTGCAAAGCTGATCTGTGATTTGCCGGTGCCGCAAACTTCTTTGAACGGAATTGGTTTATGGTTTAGATACCGCTCCGACAAAGCGTCCATTCCATGACGGTGCCTGCCGCCATCAAGCGCGTAAGATAACAACATGGTGTCATCAAATGGCGTTATATCTATGCCGTAACGATGTAATACACCTAAATCATATTTTATATTCTGCCCAATTTTAAGAATAGAACTATCCTCAAGTAATGGTTTTAACGCCTCAATTACCGTAGCCATTGGTAATTGATCCGGCACCACTGACATCAGATCACCTGCACCAGTATGGCCAACAGGAATATAACAGGCCTGCCCCGGCGCATGGGACAAGGATATTCCGACCAACAAAGAGTGGGTAGATGACAGACGGTCAGTTTCCGTATCTACAGCAACCACGCCGGATTTTCGCGCCTTTGCTATCCAGCTTTGTAAAACCTGCACATCAGTTACACACTGATAATTTTCACTACTGATCACTGGCACAGACGTATCTTCAAAATCAGTTGGATCAGCCGGCAGAGAAAAAGCCGCCTGCACTCGGCGAGTCAAAGTTGAAAACTCCATCTCGGTTAGAAATGCCAACAAAACATCTGATTGCGCATCACAATAACCCAAATCATCCAGCAACTCTGGCATCGGCGTATCTTTTCGCAAGGTCACAAGATCAAGCGATAAACGCGCCAGATCAGCAAATTCAATCAAGTTTTCCCGACGTTTGTTTTGCTTTATCGTATGCGCGCCGGACAAAATACCCTCAAGATCACCAAACTCTTCGATTAAAGCCGCCGCTGTTTTAACGCCAATACCCGGAACCCCCGGCACATTATCACTGGCGTCTCCAGCCAACGCCTGCACATCAATCACCCGACCCGGCCAAACTCCGAATTTATCCTTTACCTCTTGCGCTCCTATTAAAGTATTTTTCATCGGATCAAGCATTCTGACCTTATCCGTGACCAATTGCATCAGATCTTTATCCGATGAAATTATCGTAACTGTCGCTCCGCATTTCTCCGCTTCTTGTGCATAAGTAGCAATAATATCATCGGCCTCAAACCCGGCCTCCTCGATTGCGGGCAGCCCAAACGCCCGTGTTGCGTCACGAATCAATGCAAATTGCGGAACTAGGTCTTCGGGGGCTGGCGGCCGATGGGCTTTGTACTGGCCATATATTTCATTGCGAAACGTCTTACCCTTAGCATCAAAGATCACCGCAAAATGCGTGGCGTGGTCTTGGTCTCTGGTCTCTTCGGTTAGCTTCCATAACATATTGCAAAACCCGGCCACCGCACCCACCGGCAATCCATCTGATTTACGGGTTAAAGGTGGCAAAGCATGATAAGCTCTAAAAATATAAGCCGAACCATCAACCAGAACCAAATGACTGTCTTTGTCCATTTTTTTGGTAAAGCTCATTTTCATTCCGTTGTTTGCAAATCAAACAATGATTGTGCGCGGCAAATGCATCGGGCGCAACAATAAAGCTACGAATCGAATGAGTTTTCAAACCATTCTCAATCAATTCAGGTTTGCTCTATTTTTTGGTTAATAGGCCGCCTCACTATACGTGTATAGCGATACCGATAGTTAGCATTAACACCAACAGTGGGATATTTTACCCATAATGGGGTAATAATGTGGAGATATGGGCAAAACTGATCCTTGTTGGGGAATCGCGTGGAACCAGCACAAACAAGCTATATAGTGACGCAATTGCTTGAGGAAGATAATGAAGAATGAGCGTTCACAGCCGGGGATTTTTGTAGCCTTTTTTGGCTTCAAACGAATGGTTTCGCCATTTTTCATAGGAATAACCTATGTTTTAGGCCTGCTTTCCATCGCCGGAGCGACAATTACAATCCTGCTAAAAGGCCCACACTTGACGCTGGCAAAATACGGATTTGATTTTGAATCCGGCTTATTGGTAACCGCTTGTTATATTTGTATCGTGCTGACGGGACTGGCCTCTTTATTTATCTGGCGGTTTGTTTGTGAAATGATGATTGTGTTATTTGGCATCCACAAACTATTAGAAGAACTGCAGCAGATAGTAGTGGATCCAATAGAAGCAAAATTATCAGCACAAAGAGTTCAAGCGACGATTGCTCCAATACTGACCGTTACCGATAAATCAGCGCCAACAGGCATTGAACTGGCAACCAAAGATACCTTTGTTCCTGAATCAGCAGATTACGAACAACAAATTACGGAGAATACTCCGAAAATAGGGTCAACAGAAACAATTCCGCCAACTGCAGCAAAAGAACAACCGCCAGCATTAGAGACAAGCGCGTTGGCAACAAAATCACCAATTGACGATTCTGAAGAAAAAGGAAAAGGACAATAATTATTTAGACTAACATCTCCTACTCCGCGAACTACCAATAATTTTTTCTGGTATAAGTAGAGCGAAGATGACCATTCACGAAGTTTCTCGTAATATAAATACACAAAAAGAGAGATTTATACTAAACAACATCTAATTTTCTTGAGGGGGAAAAAATGGAAAACAATGAAACACGGCCTAATTTCTTAGCGGCATTTTTTGGATTTAAGAGAATGGTATCACCATTCTTTATCAGTATCGTTTATTTTTTAGGATTAGTAGTAATTCTCGCATCAATCGGCGGCGCACTATATTCCGGGCCGCAAAAGGCATTTGCTCAAGCTGGCTTCGAGCTTGAAGGAATGATGGTTTATGCGGGCTATGCTGGTATAGTGCTTATCGGCTTTGGTGGCATTTTAATTTGGCGCTTTTGGTGCGAAATGCTTATTGTCACGTTTAGCATTTTCAATCGCCTGTCAGACATTAAGTCAGCATTGCAAAATCGTTCTTAACGAGTAAATTTACTTGTAGTTCTTGCAGAATAGGGAAAATAATGGCCAGACAAAATAAACAACCAGGATTTTTTGTAGCATTTTTTAGCTTTAAAAGAATGGTGTCGCCGTTCCTGCTTGGGATTATTTATTTCTTGGGGTTTGCTGCGATTATCGTGACTACTGGTTATAAATTGTACCAAGGGCCGGAGCCGCATATTTTCCTGATGATGTTGCCGATTGATCTGGCTCCGATAATGATAAAGATTATTGCTTATGCTGGAACAGTTTTATCGGGATTATTTCTAATTGTTTTATGGCGTTTCTTGATCGAATTAACGATCGTTATGTTCGCCATATACAATGAACTAGGCCTGGTTCTTGAGATGTTAAATGCACCATCGACACCTCAACCTAGCAACACTGCAATACCAATGCCTGCTCCAATTACAACGCCACCACCACAAGAAGTTGCCGAGCCGGAAATTCAGCCATTACCGGAGACCACTTCACAAGTAACCGAGGTGGAAAACCCTGAAGCTGACGATGTGGAAAAAGAAGTGGCAGTGCCTGTAAAAGACGAAGCCAGTTCGCAGGAAACTGCGCAAGCAGAGCCAACGGTGGAAACGGAAATTAAAGACAAAATAGAAAACACTGGCGATGGAAGCACAGAAGATGAGCCACCACCACCAGCACCGACTTCAGGCGCTGACCTTAACGCGCCTTCCCGCAGACGGCGCAGATGAGCTCTCAAGTATCGGCAAGGCCATTAAACTGCGTCGATACTTAAAAGGTTATCTTTTACCGACAAGCTTATTGTAGCTTTTTCGGATAATTCACCGTCAAGGATCATTCTTGCCAATGGATCTTGCACTTCACGCTGTATGACTCGTTTTAGCGGCCTTGCGCCATATACCGGATCATAACCTTTGGCACCCAGCCATTGACGAGCCTCATCGTCCATAACTATTTGCAAGCCGCGTTCAGACAGTAAATCTCGCAAACGCTGCATCTGAATATCGACAATATTGACCATGTGTTCCGGTTTCAAACGGTTGAACATAACTATTTCATCAATCCGGTTAATGAACTCTGGGCGAAAATGCCCGCGCACTTCAGCCATAACAGCTTCATTTGCTTGGGTCTCATTATCATTTTCACCGGTAGCCAGAAATTGTGACCCCAAATTGGAAGTCATGATAATCAACGTATTATTGAAATTTACTGTTCGCCCCTGACCATCAGTAAGTCGTCCATCATCAAGCACCTGTAGCAACACATTAAATACGTCAGGATGCGCTTTTTCTACCTCATCAAGCAAAATTACTTGATATGGTTTGCGGCGCACCGCTTCGGTTAATGCGCCGCCTTCTTCATAGCCAACATATCCCGGAGGGGCGCCAAGCATCCGCGATACCGAGTGTTTCTCCATATATTCAGACATATCCAAACGAGTAATTGCGCTTTCATCATCAAACAAAAACTCTGCCAGTGCCTTGGTTAATTCAGTTTTTCCAACACCGGTTGGCCCCAAAAACAAGAATGACCCGATGGGTTTATCCGGATCGCTTAAACCCGCCCTGGCTCTGCGCACAGCATCAGCAACAACGGTTAACGCTTCTTCTTGGCCAACTACTCGCTTGCGTAAGCTGTCTTCCATTTTAAGTAATTTATCACGCTCACCTTCGAGCATTTTTTCCACAGGTATGCCTGTCCACTTAGCAACTACTTGCGCAATATGTTTTCCTTCGACCACTTCTTCAACTAATGAGCCTTCATTACTAGCAGCTTTGCTAACCGCATCTTCAACTTGTGGGATGCGACCATATTTTAGCTCCGAAGCTCTTGCCCAATCACCATCACGCTCAGCCTCTAATAATTCATTTCGCAAATGCTCCAAAGTCTCTTTGGCTCGGGTGGCATCGGCCAGTTTTTCTTTCTCGGCGCGCCAAGCACCGGTAAGCTCAGTTGATTTAGCGGGGATTTCGCTAAGTTCAGCTTCCAAC
>JAKITZ010000277.1 GCA_021647805.1 Robiginitomaculum sp. | reverse complement strand
AGGAGGAGAAGATTTGATCCACCAAAGACCGAATAAGAACAGTAAAAAAACTGCCGTAAACCCAAATATTTTTGCCACGATATTCTCCTATAATTTATTTCACCTTATCTTAGGCGGTAGGAAAGTGCCATGCTGCATTTGGTTTTAACTATTATAGCGCAATTGTGATTGGTGGTTGTGTAGCTGTTCGGGTAGTTAGTGTTTCTAGTATGAGGAAAGTAAAATGATCAAATTGGTACTAATCACGGCCTTGGTGTTCTCTAGTTTTGGCGGTTTAACGGCTTATGCTGGTGATGAACAACCAAAGGTTCGGGCAGTTTACTTTTACGCTAGCTGGTGTTCGAATTGCCGAGTTGTTGATCCAATACTGGAAAAGGCTCGTAAGCAAACGCAAGGCTTGGCTGTGCAGCATCTGACGCTGGATTTTTCCAATCCTCAAACTTGGGACAAGGCAATGGAGGTGGCGTTCGATAATGACGTGGTAGCAACATATAATGCTTATGCCGGAACAACAGGAATGGTGGTTTTGTTGGCCGCTGATACTGGTGAGCAAATAGATTGTGTTAACCGATTGTTTACGGTGGATACTATGGCCTTATCTTTTGAACGAGCAGTGGAAAGAGTTGAAACCATGGCGGCTGGTTCGCGTGACACCGGCTCTATGGTTTGTCCTGTTGGTCGTCCAGCGCCATAAAGAAAGATTTTTGATGCTTAAATTTGCTGTGATTTTATTTGTATCGTTCGTAGTTTTCTCGATAAGTGGCAATGTAATTGCTGCCCCTGAAAGGCAATTGGAACAAGAACAGGTTAAAATCGTAAAAGCTGATCAGCCATTATTGGCGGTGATGTTTTATTCTAACTGGTGTGGTGCTTGCTTGATACTTGATCCAAAAATAGAAATGGTAAAGCCGGTGTTTAAAGACCGGCCTGTAGACTTTGTGAAGTTTGATTTTTCATTTGCTTTGGTACGCGGAAAAGCTTTGCAAGCCTTGGCCGATGAAAAGAATTTAAGCGAAATATATCAGAACAATAAAGGCAAAACCGGATTTATGTTATTAGTAAACCCGGTTTCAGCGCAGGTGTTGGACGTTATTACAATGAATGATAGCGCAAATGATATAGCAATAAAACTAGACCATTATTTGCGCCGGGATACGCCGAGTTGAGTTTATTGTACCCTGCGTGTCCGTCCCCGGCGCGGTTTGGGCTTGGTGGCGGCAAGCATGGGCGCGGTCATTTCTTCGTAGAGCATGAATAAATGCTCGACCCGTTCGCGTTCGGACTCAAACGGTTTTTTGCGATAGAGGCGATCCACAGCCTTGTCATTGGCTTGGTGAGCTTTGCGCAAATTGGCCGGCATGGTGTCGGGGTCATACAGATCAGCCAAAGTGCTGTCCGGCCACGCCGCCCGCGCATCCAAAATCGCTTGGCCGGTCTCGGTTAGTTTGGCTTTGGCCTTGTCATCAAGATCAGGCCAGGGATACGTGTTGTAAACAAGATTGTTGGAATATCTGTAGCGACTTTCTAAGCGCCCACACACACTTCGCATCCAGTCCATATGCATAGATGACGCCATCAAAGCAAAGTGTGATAACTTAACATTTGGAACACAAGCGCAACTATTATGAACTATGTGGTTCGGAGTAAAATACCCGAATGGAACATACTTTCTTCTTTCAGAAGTATGCATTGGTATAATCACATAATCTGTTTTAGGTTGTCTGATTTCAGCAAATTCTGTTGCTCTTTCTGCGGCGAGCCGCGTAGGGGCTTTTTTGCTTCCGAGCCTAAAAGTCTTAACGGCCTTTATGCGTTCTAATATGGGAGGTATTGACCGTATTAACTTTGGCGATGCATTAACAAGCCATAGACAATAGCGCATTCCTCCATTTAAAAATTGATGCGCCCCAATCATTGGCCGAATAAGTTCTTTTGCTTCCGGAAATCCCGTTAGCAGAGTTTCTTTTTCTTTTTTATGTAATAGCAAAAACCCTCCATCCGTTGGTTTGTTGCCATAAATAATTTTTGGCACATCAACCAAAGGTTTTCGCATTTCACTAATCGTTAAATACCTATCCTTCATGCCGCTGGCATCAAACAAATATGGCGATAGCCATTTGTGCTGGCTTTCTTCGGGATCGCCTTTGATGTTTTCATAGGAAAATAAGCGTTTCCATTCTGGTACATGATCGCGGTGAATTAGCCCGATAATAACGCAATGCACATGGGCTTTGCCCCGGGCCTCTGAACCCCAT
>JAKITZ010000042.1 GCA_021647805.1 Robiginitomaculum sp. | reverse complement strand
AAACGCCAAAAGGGATTGAACCAAGGAAATAACCGCCACTTGCTGCCAAAAACCATTCTATTGTCATTGTTGTTCCTGTCTAAAAATACCGTCCATATCGTGAACTACATTGCCGGCAATTAGGGTGGCCACCGCCAAGCCTTGCATCCGTCGCTCATCAAACGGAGTATTGTTTGATTTTGACAGAAGTTTATCAGCATCGCAAACCCATGGTTTTTCGCTATCGACCAATACTATATCTGCAGGCGCGCCGATCTTGATTTTACCAGCGCTCAAGCCCAGTAGGTCTGCCGGATTGCTGGTCATTGCCCGCAATATACAGTTCAGCTCGACCTGATCATTATGCACCAGTGATAATGCACCACTAAGCAGGGTTTCCAAGCCGCAAGCTCCAGCCGAGCTTTGGGCAAAGGGCAGGCGTTTTTCTTCGGCTGGGCGTGGGTCATGCGCCGATACTATCACATCAATACTACCATCAATCAGGCCAGCAATTAGACCTTGGCGATCTTCCTCGCTACGCAAAGGTGGCGACAAACGTGCAAAGGTGCGATAATCACCGACATCAAGTTCATTCAAAGTCAAATTATGAATAGAAACACTGGCGTAAACCTCCAAGCCTTTAGACTTGGCTTTGCGAACCAGATCGACACCTGTTGCCGATGAAATTTGATCAATCAATAATCTTCCGCCGGTTAATTCGGCCAAAGCAATATCGCGGGCAATAGCAATGGTTTCGGCTGCGGTTGGGATACCTTTTAGCCCTAAGCGTGATGACAGCTCTCCCGAGTGCATCACGCCAGAGCCGGCCAGATTTGCATCTTCGGGACGACAAGAAACCAGTGCGTTAAATGCCCCAGCATAGGACAGAACTTTGCGCATCACATCGGCATTATCAATGGCTTTGTCACCATTGGAAAACATTACTGCGCCGGCTTCGCTCATCAGGCCAATTTCGGCCATTTGTTTGCCTAATAATCCCTTGGTCAAAGCACCTGCCGGTAATACGTTGACGATTGCTTTGCTACGTGATGATCTGGCGATAAATTCAACTAATGCCGCATCATCAATTACCGGATCAGTATCGGGGGCAATAACCATGGTGGTAATACCGCCAGCAGCAGCACTGATCCCCGCACTTTGTAAGGTTTCACGATGTTCGGAACCCGGCTCGCCAGTTTTGACTTTCAGATCAATCAGTCCGGGGCAAAGCAACAGGTCATTTGCATCAACCACCAGCATTTCCGGTGTAGGCTCGATAACAGGTTTAATGTCTTTGATAAGGCCATCGGCAATCAATATGTCTAGCGTTTCGTCTAATTCACTGGCGGGATCAATAACTTGCGCGCCGGTGATCAGTATCGGTAATGCCTGATCCATCAGATCGCCTCGTTTCTTGCTGTGGCCAACATATCCAGTACCGCCATTCGCACCGCTACACCCATTTCCACCTGCTTTGTCACCAGACTTATGCTCAAATCATCGGCAATATCGCTGGCAATTTCCACGCCACGGTTCATCGGCCCCGGGTGCATAACCAATGCTCCGGGTTTGGCATGTGATAACCGGCTTTGATCCAGTCCGTAAAACCTGAAATATTCACGTTTTGATGGAATGGCCGCACTGTCCATGCGTTCGGATTGCAAGCGCAAAACCATTACCACATCACAATCAGTCACCGCCTCGTCCATATTATGAAATACTTCTGCGCCCCAACGATCAGCATCGGATGGCAATAGTGTCGGTGGCCCGCAAAGCCTGACCTCGACGTTTAGCAAATTTAGCAAAGCCACATTTGATCTGGCAACTCTTGAATGGGCAATATCGCCGCAAATAGCGATCCGCAACCCATCTAATGACCCTAAAGTCCTTCGAATAGCCAGCGCATCAAGCAATGCCTGTGTCGGGTGTTCATGAGTGCCATCACCGGCATTGATCACCGCGCAATCGACTTTTTGGCTTAGCAGCTCCGCCGCACCAGATGCCCCATGGCGCACCACCAATAGATCAGGGTGCATGGCGTTTAATGTTACCGCCGTATCAAGCAGGGTTTCACCCTTTGATATGGACGAAGAGCCGACCGTCATATTGATCACATCAAGGCCAAGTCGTTTGCCGGCGATCTCGAATGAGGACTGGGTTCGGGTTGATGGTTCAAAAAATAAATTGATCTGTGTTAAGCCGTGTAGCCTATCAGAAGTTTTCTGCCGGCGGCGGCTTTGCTCGACATAGCTATCAGCCTTATCGAGCAAAGAAATTACTTCCAAGCGGTTTAATCCGGCAATTCTCAAAAAATGAGGTTGGGCAAAGAAATAGCTATCCGATGGCATTAAACACCTGCTTTAAGTTTTGTGCTTGTACCTTTAAGCCGTAAACTGGGCAAGTGAAAGAATAACTATTACGAAGCAGCTCCCGGTAATGTATAGCCAATTTCGGCACCTGGGCCCAATGGTATGCCAAAGAACACCCAAAGCATCATCAATGCCAGACCGGTTATCATGATCCAGATAGAGTACGGGATCATCATGGCGGTAAGAGAGCCAATGCCAAAGTCAGGTTTCCAACGCTGGCAGAAAATCAGGATAAGAGGGAAATAAACCATCAAAGGCGTGATAATATTGGTGGCACTATCGCCAACACGATAGGCGGCGGTTGCGCCTTCGGGACTAACCCCTAATAACATCAACATCGGCACCAGAACTGGCGCAAGTAATGCCCATTTCGCACTGGCCGAGCCAACAAATAAGTTTATCAGACCAGAAAATAATACAATTAAGCCGAGCAAAATTGGTAATGGCAAGCCAGAGGCCTCGATAGCGTCTGCGCCATGAACCGCAGATATAAGCCCAAGATTTGACCAGTTAAACATCGCCACAAAATGCGCGGCAACAAATGCCAATACCAGATAATAACCAAGGTCTTTCATCGAATCGGTCATCATATCAACAACGTCTTGTTTATCCTTGATAGTGCCGGCGGCTCTGCCATAAGCCCAACCAGCAGCCAAAAACAGAATGAAGAACGCGGCGACTAATGATTGGAAAAATGGACTTAATTGCAGAACGAGATCGTTGTCTGCTCCGGCTCCTTCATCGGCAATTAACGGTGTACCGGGGCCAAATGTCATAAACAGCCAAGCACCAACCACTACCAAACAGGCAATACCGGCATGGCGCAGGCCTTTTCTTTGTTCCGGAGTTAACGGCTGGTTCTTGTCGGCAACCGAATTTTTGGCATGACCTTGTGGTTTGTATTTGCCAAGTTTTGGTTCAATCAAAACATCAGTCACAAACCAGATAAGCGGCATAAAAATAAACGTCATAGCCAGAATAAAGTACCAGTTGCCGGCGATATTGGCCTGATAAGATGGCACCAGAACTTCGCCGGCCTGTTGGGTTATACCGAACAATAAAGCATCAAGTTGACCGGGGGTGATATTGGCCGAGAACCCGCCGGAAACACCGGCAAAGGCAGCGGCAATACCGGCCAATGGGTGACGACCAGCCGAGGCAAACAAAACACCAGCCAACGGGATCAACACCACATAAGCAGCATCAGCAGCATGATTACCGACCATGGCAATAAGCGCAACAACCGGTGTTAGCAAATATGTCGGTGCGCCACTTACTGCGGCGCGCATAGCACTAGAGAAAAGTCCTGATCGTTCGGCAACGCCAGCACCTAACATCACCACTAATACATAACCAAGCGGGTGGAAGTGAGTAAAGGTTTTTGGCATGTCTACCCAAAGTTTTTGGATATTTTGGCCAGAAATAAGACTGATGGCGGAAATTATTCCATCGTCTTTAATGCCAAACCGATCAAGACTGGATTGTCCCATGCCGGCCAATACTTGATCATTCAAGGTGGCAGAAAGGCCAAAGAATGAAGCCAAAATAGACACTACCATTAGGCCAAAGATCAGGTAAACAAACAAAAACACCGGATCGGGCAGTTTATTGCCGGCGCGCTCTATCGCTCCAAGAATGCCGGTTTGACCGCCTGCTTCCGGTTTTGTTCTGCTATCGTTTTTAGCCATGCTTTGAAGTCCCCTATTTAATTTTCAAGGACACTAGCCAGCTTTGTTTGCAATGGCAAAGAAATACCGGCTTACAGCTTGAAAAAACTACTGACGGGGTTTTGATTTATCAATTTAGTTTAAAGGCTATTTTTGTAGTACGGTCAGTTGATGCTGTTGCAATACCATCAACGACTTTCGGCTCATATTTCCATTTCCGCAAGGATGCCTTGGCGTTGCGCAAAAATACCTTATTAGTGCAAGTCGCACGTATATTATGTACTTTACCTTTGTCGCTTACATCAAACAGCATTTTGCAGGAGCCTTGTGTTTCGTTCATCATTGCTCGTATTGGATAGATAGGAGGAAATCTTGAAATTGGCCGCGCTTTGTGGCTGTATTTTACGTCAAGTTTTTTTAACTGCTCACAGCCACCGGCTTTTTTATATTGGCAATCAAGTCTGTAATAGCTGATCGCCTTGTCAAGATCAGATTCAACCAGTTCTCCTGATTGATATAAATTCCCTAATTGTTCACAGGCTCTTGCATATTTCTTGTTGCAGGATTCGGTGTAAAGTGAAATTGCCACAGCAGGGTTCTTCTCTACGGCAAAGCCATTTTCATGCATAAACCCCAGGCTAAAGCAGGCTTTTGCATTACCAGCCTCACAGCTATATTGATTCAGCAATAAAGCTATATTCAAATCGCCTTTGTCCTTGTTACGCAGAAAATCAAATGTGGCTGCCTGTGTGCAAGCTTTACTGTTCTCTAAACAATAGTCAGGTAATTGCTGTTTTAGCTGTTGTAGTAACGAGGATGCTGATTGGTAGTTCTTTGTTGTAGGCTGGTTTATTGACAAGAAACGGTTGAAAAAACTTGTTGCCATTGCCGGTTGGTTTTCATGAAAATAAGCCAGTCCAACATAATAGAGGTTTTTCGGCTTGATGGTCTCGGGGAAATGTCCCAGAACTTGAGAAGTTTCGATGACCATTACCCAGTTTTCCTTGTTTATATGTCTTTGTAAATCCTTTTTCAGGTATTGTGTGAATTTCCTATTGTTGGGGTTCGCTTCTGCTGTAGCAGCTGTTAAAGAAGCTAATAGCAAGGATGAAATTATTATCGCTGCAAGTTTCATGTCTGTTTCCCTTATAGGGGCTGTTTGTAAGGTGTTCGGTAGCTCTTTTGATGCTTACTCCAACTTATTGCCATCAGCGTCCCATATCTCGATAGGCCCAAGGCCAGCCGCTTCTACCTGTGGCCTGATTTTAGCCAGATCACCAACCAATACCCAGATCAATCCTTCGGGGCGAATTTGGCCGCTTTGGGCGTTGACGGTTTGCTCGTTGATATTGGCATATCGTAGCTTTAGCCCGGTTGGGTAATCAAATGGGCGGCCATAATTATCGCTGCTCATTAACGAGGTTAATACGGCATTTGCGGTTTCAAACTGTCCGGGCAAGGCATTGGTGTTGTTTTTAACCACTTTTTCAATCTCGTCGGCTGTTGCCGGGCGATCGTTTTTAATGTCGGTTAATTCCTTAATCAGCTCAAGCAAGCTATCACCGGTGCGATCTGTTTGCACCGGCGCATAAACCATAAACGGCCTTTGGCCTTTGGCATTTTGGGTAAAGGTATAAGCGCCATAGCTCCAGCTTTTATCCTCGCGCAAATTCATATTAACCCGCGCGGTAAACTGCCCGCCCAATACATTGTTAAGCGTTTCCAATGCTAGATAGTTCTCGTTAGCGGTGGAAGGGATTAACTCGCCAGCTAGTATCAAAGTTTGCGGCGCGTCTTTTTTCTCAATCAGAATAACTTTACCGGTCTCGATCAACTCCACTTGCGCGATATTTTTTACCGGCTTGGTAGTTTCAGGATTTTTCCAACCAGCAAATGCTTTGTTCAATAAAGGCAATATTTCATTCATTGTCGTATCACCAACCACAAACAAAGTTCCGTTATCAGGGCGCAACCATGTTCGGTGGAAATTGGATAGATCATCTTGGACTATGCTGTTAATCGAGCTGATCGTGCCGGTGCCGGTAAATGGTACGCCATAAGCATGATCCTTGCCGTAAAGTATTGGTGGCAGCAAACGCAAAGCGATTTGAACCGGTTGTGATTTTTCACGGGCGATTCTAGCTGTCCATAATTTCTTGTGGCGTTCAATTTCGCTAGCTTTAAATTGCGGACGCAATAGCACATCGGCCATAATGTCCAGCGAAGGACTTAAGTTTGCCTTTAATGCGGAAAGTCGAATAGTCGATGTATCAAGTCCGGAATTTGTGTTTAAAGTCGCTCCTTGCATTTCCAAGGCTTCGGCAATTTCTAAGGCATTCATCTTGCCCGCACCTTCATCAAGCATTGACATAGCAAATGATGACAGGCCAAGTTTAGCTCCTTGGTCAGCGCCATAGCCAGCATCAAATTGCAAGGCCACTTCAACCACAGGAACAGAGCTTCTGGTGGCAAGAACTACCCGTAAGCCGTTATCCAATGTGGCTTGCTCAATCTTGGGAAAAACCAGATCCGGCAGGCCAGTAACTTGTGGTATGCCGGTGGAGCGATCAACACTTGAGGCAATGGTTGTAAGCTCGCCTTTGGGTTTTACGGTTAATTGGTAATACCCATGCGAAAGCCACTGGCGAACAGCGTATTGTAGCGAACGGGAATCGGCTTTATTCATCCATTCAAGGCGGGTTTTGAAAAACCCCGGGTCATTGGCATAAAGCGCACTTTCGGCAAGGCGCGTTGCCTTTCCCGTCCAGCCGCCGATCTGCTCAATACCGCGTACCATGGCGGCATTGGTTCTAGTTTTAACCCGTTTTAACTCTGATCTATTGGGGCCTTTAGCATAAAACATAGCCATAATATCATCAATAGCTTTTGAAATTTCAACTAAGTCACCACCGGGTTTGGCGGTAACCTCTACGGAGAAAATGCTGGCCAATTCATGGCGTTCAACCCGAACAACCACTTGTGTGGCGATCTCGCGTTTGTATACCAGCTCTTTGTAAAATCTGGAATTTTTACCACCGCCTAGAACTTGTGCTGCCAGATCCAACATGGCCTCGTCTTTGGTGGTGCGTCCGGGTATTGCCCAACGCCGATAAACTCGCCCTTGTGGTACGGCATCAGTCATTTCCTCAATGATGTTTTCGGTTTTTGTTGGCACCCAAGACTTCATCTGGTGCAGGTTAGGCCCGCTAGCAATGTCACCAAAATACTTGGTTATTTTCGTTCTGGCGGTAGCGGCATCAATGTCGCCTGCCAATACTATAACCGTATTGCTTGCGCCATAATATTGTTTGAACCAGTCTTTTACGTCGTCAAGCGAAGCTGCATCAAGGTCAGCCATAGATCCAATAGTGCTGTGGGCGTAAGGGTGACCGCTTGGCCAAACGCCACTGATAAGTCGATATTGCGCCAAACCATAAGGGTTGTTATCGCCTTGGCGTTTTTCATTTTTTACTACGCCGCGTTGTTCATCTAGCACTTCTTGGTCAACCACACCTAGCAAATGCCCCATGCGATCGGATTCCATCCACAAAGCCATATCAAGTGCCGGCGTTGGAACGGTTTCAAAGTAGTTGGTTCTATCCAGCCAAGTGGTACCGTTCATGTCGGTGGCGCCTACTTCCTCGAACGGTGCAAAATATTCACCCGGATAATTCTCAGAACCATTGAACATTAAATGCTCGAACAAATGCGCAAAACCGGTCTTACCAGCAGGTTCATTTTTTGATCCCACATGATACCAAACACTAACCGTGACAATCGGCGCTTTGCGGTCTTCATGAACAACTACCCGTAAGCCGTTATCCAGTGTGAAGCTGTCATAAGCCACGTCGATGTCTGGCATTTGCGCCAAAGAACTGCTTGCAAGTAGGGTAAAGCCGGCAATGGCCAATAGTGCAGGTTTGATATTCATGATTATCCCCAAAATTCCAGAAATGAAAGATTCTATTTATTGGGGTTATTTTGCGCACCTAGACATTGCCTTGGCAAGGGTGCGCAGATTAAAACTTGCTTAGGCTTTCAGTTTAGTAAAGCTACCATTTGGCGATTGCCTTGTTGCTTGGCAAGAGAAACAGCACTGTTACCCAAGCTATCTTTTTTGCTAGGGTCAGCTCCTTTGGAAATCAGTAATTGCACCTGATTTTCTCGTCCAAATAGCGCCGCCATCATCAAAGATGTTTGACCATTATTATTTACAGCATCAATATCACATTTATAGCCTGACAATTTGTTCGCCATCTCATCATGACCAGCAAATGCAACTCCCATTTGTGCGGTGTTACCTTTGTGATCTTTAGCGCAAATATCAGCACCTTTATTTGCAAGATAGGTGACGGTTTTAGTGTGGTTGTTATAGGCGGCCAGAATGAAAGCCGTATAACCTTTCTTGTTACGGGCTTCAATCGGCGCACCAGCCTCGATCAAGCCTTGTAATATATCTATCCGGCCATTGCGTGCCGCATCGAAATACAAGCTAGCTAGTTTTTCTGATGAATATGTTTCACTGTTTTGCGCGTTCACAGGAAATGAACTGGCTAGCAAAATAACTATTGTAATAAAATACTTCATGATAAACCTCTCGTAAGAAAATTGGCGCAACATTAACGTAGGGGGAAGGGGATAATGTTGCGCCTCAGAGTGACTGCTAGTTACTGCAAAGAGCTCTGAATATTGTTTGCTCTACGTTTTACTGTTGCCAAATTCACATCAACAGCTTTGGCAAGACGCATGCCGTAGTTCTTGTCAGCTAGGAAAAAATGCGTAACCATTATTTCTTTTACTTCATCATTTCGCACCTGCCCCAAATCACCAGCAAGATTACTGATCAAATTGGTTTGTTGCCCAGCGTCCAAAGAGCGGTAAAACTCTCCAGTTTGCTTAAACGGTGCTTTAATACTGATTACCTTTTTTTCCGCTGTGCCAGTAATCGCATAGTTCGCAGTTAAAATTTTGGCATTATCGGAATAGGCATTATCATTGCTCATACGTGATGGCTGATAATTCACATCTCCGCTTGGTTTACCAAAGTTCAATGAACCGTCCTGGCTGCCATTGCGTACCGTCACACGCGGCGCATTTACTGGCAACATTTGATAATTGGTGCCAACACGATAGCGCTGTGTATCGGAGTATGAAAACAAGCGCCCTTGCAATAACCGATCAGGCGAAGCGGCAATTCCCGGAACAAAAACACCCGGTGAAAATGCAGCTTGCTCTGTTGAGGCAAAGAAATTCTCCGGTATCTTATTCAAAGTCATCGTACCAATTTTGATGGTTTTGAACACAGAACCTTTCTCAGCCCAGTCTTTTGTGGCGTCAAACGGATTAAAATCAAGTTTGCCAATATCTTTGGGATCAAGAATGATTGCGCTCAAGTCCCACTTGGGGTATTTGCCAGTCGAAATGTCGGCATAAAGAGATTTTGTCGCAAAGTTAAAAGGTTTGGCTGCCGCTTCCGAGGCCGTAAGTGTTTTAACACCTTGGCGGGTTTTCCAGCGAAATTTAGCAAATACAATCTCGCCGTCTTTGTTGATTAATCGAAGAGCATGCACCGAATTTCCGTCCATATATTGCAGGCCGGCAGGGGTTCCCAGATCTGTATAAACCTGAGTGAGCATGTTCGTTGATTCTGGAATATGAGAGAAAAAATCAAAAAACCGGTTCGGGTCTTGCTGATTGGTCACCGGAGATGGCTTTAGACTGTGCACCATATCAGGGAATTTCATCGCATCACGAATAAAGAACACTGGCAAATTATTGCCAACAAGATCCCAATTGCCCTGATCCGTGTAGAATTTAGTAGCAAATCCGCGTGGATCGCGCAAAGCTTCAGGTGAGCCTTTTGGGTGGATAACCGTGGACATACGTACAAAGACAGGGGTTGTTTTACCCTTTTTCGCAAACAAAGATGCTGCTGTGTATTTACTGATTGCGGTATTCGTAACTACGAATTCACCCTCTACGCCGGTGCCACGCGCATGCACAACCCGCTCAGGAATGCGTTCGCGATCAAATCTAGCTAATTTCTCTATTAGGTGAAAATCTTCTAACAAAACACCGCCAAACTCGCCGGCAGTTCTAGAGTTTTGATTGTCAGATACTGGAGCACCAGAATCCTGAGTTAGTTGTGGGTTCTGTGCAAATGCACTACCGCCTAACATCAAGGTGCTTACTGCTACTGTGATTAAAAACTTCGTTTTCATAAAAATCTCCGCTTCAATTAACATTCAAAAACGCAAAGTGCGCTGTTGTTGTTTCTTTATAGATGCGGAGAATTTTAATTTGAAATTGGTAGTTACGATCTGATTTATCGGTAAAACCGATAAGTGTGTTATTGTAGCTTTGATGACAAGTCTTTAGCTAGGCTTGGCGCAGAAGAAATTAGCTTCGCTAATGCTTCAAGGCATAATTTGCGGGGAAAAGATTTTCGAAAAATCAGGCGTACCACTCTTTCAGGTTTTGGTGAGAACCTTTTCAGCGCAATTGATCCTGTTTGGTCATTAAGAGTGCTGGTGGCCAGTTTCGGCAAGAATGTATACCCCCTGCCGGCACGAACCAATTGAATCACGGTTTGTAAGCCCGCATCTCTTAAATCCGCTTGGCCGCTTAACTTCTCATTGCTTAGTTTGCATAGCTCAAGAGTTTGATCACGCAAACAATGCCCCTCTGGCAATAATAGCAGGTCTTCAGGATTGATATCCTGTGCCTTGATACAATACTTGTTGCTTAATGGGTGGGTTGTTGGACATAAGAGCAAAAAGCTCTCTCGGTATAACTTTATTTCTTCGATGTTTTGCGGCGAAATTTCCGTTGCCGTTATTGCAGCATCAATTGTAAAATTATCAAGCATTGCATACAATGCCTCGGTCTTGTTTTCGTGCAATGAAAGAGTTAATTTCGGATAACCCGCAAGGGCTTTAGATAGAAAGTGCGGAACGAGATAAGGAGCGATTGTTGGAATAATACCAAGTTTTAGCTCCCCGCACAAAACACCCGATTGGTTAGCGGCCAAATTTTCTATATTTTGGGCATGTGCCATGGTCTGCCGTGCTTCGGCAATAATTTTCTCGCCAATTGGCGTTATATTGACCCCGCGTGTGGTACGTTCAAACATTGTGACTTGAAGCTGTTCCTCCAGCTTTTTTATTTGACCGCTTAATGTTGGTTGAGAAATAAAAACCGCATCAGCTGCCTTGCCGAAATGCAAATGATCCGCCACCGCCACAAGATATTTCAGGTCTTTTAAATTCATATTTTGAATATATAATGGTTCCAAGAACAAAAGATATGGAATAATTTAACTAGTAATGACTGTGCGCCTAGTTACTCTTTAATTCCTAGTTTTCTTAGCTATGCTTTAGTTTGCGGCTGGTTTGTCTTCAACAAAGCGGATTATTTGCCTAGCTTCACGCGCTAAATCCATCATATCAGACGGCAGATCACCAGTGCTACGAGATAAATACTGCTCCAAACGCTTGGCAATGTTAAGTAAGGCTAATGAGCTGGCCATTACTTTTGCTTGATATTCTATGCGCCCGGGATCACGATCATATTCAGCACCAGGAGTTCGCCACCCGCCCCAGTCCTGATTATCGGTTATAACGACTGGAAAAGTTCCCGGAAACGGGTGGTGAGCGCTTTCTTCAGGCGATTGCCATTTGTTTTTAGCGCGAACGATACGCCAGTTTTCTTTACCAATGCTGTCTTTATTGCTATTGCTGGCTTCACCGCTTAATTCTTCGGCCTTAAAGTCACGACCTAATCCGACTTCATAGGTTATACGAATTGGCTCTGGAACATCTTTGACCCATTGCGGTTTGATTTGTTCAATGACTGCCCAGGTTCCGACGGGGCCGACATAGACACGTTGATTTTTATGGAATTCTGCTTTGGCCATTGCTCTACTCTTTCAGTTTTTTAACCGCTGCCAGTATACATTACTGGCACTTAGCATGGCGTTAATTTTGACTGGTTGTAATTTCAAAGGGCCGGAACAAGGTTCAATATTACGCGAGGCACAAGAAAAAGGCGTGCTGAAAATAGTAACTACTAATGCGCCAACAACATATTATCGCGGGCGTGCCGGCTTGGCTGGATTTGAGTATGATCTGGTAAATGCCTATGCGCAACATTTAGGCGTCACCGCTGAATTTACCGTGGCACCTAGCATTGATGCAGTTTTGGAAATGGTTGCTGGCGAACAAGTTGATATTGCTGCTGCCGGTTTGAGCATTACTGATGAGCGCAAGAAAAAGTATCTATTTGCCCCAGCTTATATGTCGTCTGATCCGATTTTAGTCTGCAGGCGGGGAGTTAGAAAAATCGATGATCTTAAAGAATTACTGGGCTTGCGGTTTGTGCTTGCCGGCGGCTCTTCATTTGCCGAAATATACCAATCAAAACGCCTACAGCGACCAGAGCTGGCAGCGGCAGTTATCTCGCCGCATTCGGTAGAAGCTTTGTTTGCCGATATTGTTGCCAAGCGATTGGATTGTACTATTGCCGATGATCATGTGTTTGCTTTGCACCGGCGTTATATGCCAACACTAGAGCGTCGGATACCTGCGGGGCAAAGTACTCCTTTGGCTTGGGTGATAGCTGGCGGTAAGACTTGGCGCGGTATGAGGATGAGCCGTGATTTAAAACACTGGATGGCATTGTCGAAAACGCAAGAGTTGATTGAACTACTGCAAATGCGATATTTTGCCGTGTCCAATAATGAATTTGATTATGTGGATTTATCGCGATTAAAACGGGCAATGCGAACCCGATTGCCAAAATATCAAAACTATTTCGAGCAGGCGGCAGAAAGCTATAAAATACCATGGACTTTATTGGCCGCGCTTTCTTGGCGTGAAAGCCATTGGAAAGTAGATGCCAAAAGTTATACCGGGGTTCGTGGTTTGATGATGCTGACCAGAGTAACCGCTAAAGAACAAGGGGTGAGCGACCGCCTTGATCCCGAACAAT
The DNA here is from genome assembly GCA_021647805.1 of Robiginitomaculum sp. Classification (GTDB taxonomy): domain Bacteria; phylum Pseudomonadota; class Alphaproteobacteria; order Caulobacterales; family Maricaulaceae; genus Robiginitomaculum_B. The sequence goes on along the minus strand of JAKITZ010000042.1, from coordinate 45 downwards.
CAATCAATGGCGGGGCGCGTTATTTGGCCAACTTGTTACGTAGGT
>JAKITZ010000276.1 GCA_021647805.1 Robiginitomaculum sp. | reverse complement strand
CAATAAAAGTGGAAACCGGTTTTGTGGAAGTTTTTAATTGTCGCATCTTTTAAGTGAAAAACCACAGACACTTTTTCAAAAAATGCTTCAGGTAAATGCGACCACGAAAAACAGTGCGGCGAACGATCGCCCCAAATCCTAAAATGGGCGCAGTCGCAATATTCTACAAAATGGTATGTTTTTTTGTCTCGCGGGAAATATAAAAACATCACGCATCGGACTCCCTCTCCCCGCTGGGGAGAGAATGAATACATAAATTGAGTAGCGCTCAATTTTGGTCGAGTGGTGAGGGCTTAAACAATTGCAATTAAGAAGACTGGATCACCCACCTCATCCTGAGCCTGTCGAAGGACAAGCCGTGTGATGACGGTAGGAGGTGAGTAAGACAAAACAGCTCTGGTTCCGGTATTCAATACATGGCAAAATATGATGCCGCGACAATCGGTCACACTGAATTTATTATAATCACAAAATCGCTAGTTGCAAATGAGTTGCATTCGTGATTTATGCATTTATGGCTAAAAACCCGACAAACTTAGATGAATTACCATCACACAAAACAGCACAAATTAGCGGCTTTGCGGCGGGTCAAGGTTCGTTAATTGAAAAGCTGCGCGAAATAGGGTTTGCCGAAGGTGATGAGGTGGAGGTTTTGCATCGCGGTTTTATCGGCGGCTCCCCATTGTGGGTGCGCCTTAACCGTTCGATTATCGCGCTTCGCAAAATCGAAGCTGCGCAAATACAGGTTGTTTTGCACCCATGAGCATTAAACGTATCGCACTGGTTGGCGCACCGAACACTGGCAAAACCACCTTATTTAACGCACTAACTGGTGGGCGAGCTAAAACCGGAAATTACCCCGGTGTTACCGTAGAAAAACGTATTGGCACATACACGTCCAATAAAAATAAAACTTATCAACTAATTGATTTACCTGGTATTTACGGCCTTTCTGGTCGTTCAACTGATGAAAGAGTTGCTTTGCAACATTTACGTGGCGACATCAAAACCGCCCAAAAACCCGATATGATGTTGGCAATTCTTGATGCGGCGCGGTTACAAACCCATTTACACTCTATCTTGCAATTCAGGCAACTTGGATTACCGATGATCCTTGTCTTGAACATGATGGATATGGCAAAACGCGATGGGTTGGAGATTGATCTTGAGAAACTAGAAAAGCTACTTGGTTTTCCAGTTGTTGCCATCACCGCTCCACGCAAAACCGGACGAGAATCACTAGAAGAAAATTGGGACGAATTGCTGTTACAGGCGAAAACTCCTGACGATACAAAAGAAATTTCCTTATCAAAACTACAAGTTGAAGCCCGCGAAATTGCCAAAAAAGCCATTTCACAAACATCCGGCAGCCGTGATGTTACAAGGCTTATTGACCGCTTCACCCTGCACCCGATACTGGGGCCAGTTCTGTTACTGGCAATAATGTTCTTTATATTCCAAGCCGTTTACACATGGTCAACTCTGCCAATGGGTTGGATTGAGACCGGTGTTGGCTGGTTACAGAGCATGGCCTATGCAATTAAAATTGAATGGCTGGCCAGCCTGCTTGGAGACGGCATCATTGCCGGTGTTGGCTCAATAATGGTGTTTTTACCACAAATCATCATTCTGTTCGGGTTTATCATTGTACTGGAAGCCAGCGGATATATGGCAAGATCAGCATTTTTGGTTGACGGTTTAATGAGCAAAATCGGACTTAACGGCCAAGCACTGATCCCGCTTTTATCCAGTTTTGCTTGCGCTATTCCGGGTATCATGGCCGCACGGAGCATTAAGAGCGAGCGCGACAGACTGACCACAATCATGATCGCGCCATTGATGACTTGTTCGGCGCGTTTGCCGGTTTACGCGCTTATAATTGGTGCATTTATCCCAAAAACTTCGGTCGGGCTGTTCAATCTTCCGGGGTTGGTTTTGTTTACGCTTTATATTGCCGGCATAGTTTTCGCTGTTCTAGTTGCATTCATCTTGCGCAAAACCGCTACCAAAGGGCCACCGCAACACTTATTGCTGGAACTACCAGGGTATATGATCCCAAAACTAATGGATTTTATCATTGCAATATTATCACGTGCTTGGGCGTTTATTCGCAAAGCCGGTACGATTATTTTCGCTACATCGGTAGCTTTATGGTTTTTGACCTCGTTTCCCAAAGGCGGCTCTGGTATTAGAGACAGCTTCGCAGGAACCCTTGGTTCATGGATTGAACCAATATTCAGACCAATTGGCTTTTCGCTAGAGACTGTTATTGC
>JAKITZ010000275.1 GCA_021647805.1 Robiginitomaculum sp. | reverse complement strand
CATTTATTGCACAAGGGGGTGACTGGGGGAGTGTGGTGGCTTCTTGGCTTGGTGTTGATCATGCCGATGTTGTTGATGCCGTCCACTTAACCATGTTGGGCCTAAAACCGGCGCTGGAACCCACTGCGCCGCCATTGTCTCACGCCGAAAAGGTTTGGCTTAAAGAAATGCAGGCGCGCTTGGCAAAAGATCGAGGCTATAGCGAAGTGCAGGCGACAAAGCCAACAACTCTTGCGGTTGGTTTGGCGGATTCACCCGTGGCGCTTGCCGCGTGGCTTGCTGAGAAGTACATCGGTTGGTCAGGTGGTTTGGAACAAGCTGCTAACTTGAGCATGGATGAGATTTTGCTCCCGATTACACTTTACTGGTCCACGGGAAATATTGCGTCGGCAAATTGATCCGAGATGGAACCGCAGTCCAAATGCCTATCCCAAGGAACAAAGCTGGTGATATCGCGCTGACCGAGATCTCTTAATTGATGAGGCACGCCAAAGCCATTAATGACATGCCAACTACCCACGATACCCACAAGCAAAGGATACTTTGATTTATTGATTGCCAGACCCTGAGCCATTGCTCTGTCCCAAAGCTGCTGCTGCTCCACAAACCTAAAAAATGCGTGTTTATCGACTTTCACTGAAGGATCAAAGTGACGGCGAAAACTTACGGCAAGTTGCCTCAAATAATTTTTGCTGGGTTTTGCGGGATCAGTAATCCCTTGGCGATGATTTTCCGGAATATCCTTCCAGCCAATCTCTCTCGCCATTGTTAATAGGGACTTCTGAATATTGATCGCAATCAAGGGAATATTTTTGTCGCGAGCAAATTGGAACAGGGGCAAATATTCATCAAAGTCATAGGCCCAAATTTGATCCCACTGACTTCGCTGAATAAATGTCGCTTTATCGATCGTCTTTGCTACCCACTGATCCAAAACATTTTGCAGATATTGTGGAAACATTTCCAACCCAATCGCCATATTGGGTTGTTTGTTGTACATGGCGTGCAAAACATCGAGCTGCCAGCGGTGATGTGCGGTATTTTCGTGATGCTCACCCAATAAAACGATGCCCTGAGATGGGATGCGATCACGGTAGTTCTCAAAAGAATATAACTCACCTGTTTTCGGCTCGAACCATTGATTTTCAGGAATACAAGTGGCTTGAGCTAAAACAACGTGAGATATGTCGGTTACGAAAATTATCAATATAATTAGTGAGCGCATAAATTGAGAAATGCAGAGTATATGCCGACGCGGAATATCGCTAAATTGCACACAGGTGTTACGCGAAGCTTTGCTAGCGATTTAATCATTCCATCCAAATTTAAGGAGATATAATTCCTCGTTTTAGTCATCTCCTACTTTAAGCAATACCCTTTCTAACCATTTATGCGGAAGCAGTCTCTTCAAGGTGGCAAGCAGGTGAGTAGGAAACGTTACGTAGTAGCGAATTTTTGGGTTCTCATTTTCTAATGCGTGAATGACTTTTTTTAGTACGGCTTCCGGCGGTAAGGTAAATGGTACAGCAGGGCCTTTTTTGGTTAAGCGTTTTTCCATTGCCTCGTAAACGTCTCGATGAGGACTGCTCTGCTTATCAATATTCCGCTGATAAGCGGCAAAGGCGTTTGCGCGAAATTTGCTTTTGATGGGGCCAGGTTCGATCAGGCTAACTTTAATCCCGGTGTTTCTTAATTCCATGCGCAGGGTATCGGTCAGGCCCTCAAGCGCATATTTGCTTGCGTTATACGCACCTCGGTAAGGTAAACAAATAAAGCCCAGCACCGAACTGTTCTGTATGATTCGTCCATAGCCTTGTTTACGCATGGTCGGGATCAATAAGCAGGTTAATTCATGGGTACCAAATAAATTGGTTTCAAAGCTGGCTCGCAAGGTCACGCGCGATAAATCTTCCACCGCACCAGCCTGACCATATGCAGCATTGTTGAATAAGGCGAATAGCTCGCCGTTTGTTTTTGTCAGCAGGGTATCTACTGCCTGTTTGATGCTGTGCGAATCCTCCAGATCCAGCAATAATGCATCCTCAAACCCGTTTTCTCGCAACTTTTCAACATCATGTGCTTTGCGAGCACTGGCAAACACACGATAGCCACGGTCTTTTAGGCCTTCCGCGACGCACAAACCAATTCCAGACGAACAACCAGTAATTAATATGGTTTTTGTTGAATGCATGACTAGTCCCGTAAAATTGACACTTGATGTATAATCTCCGCCCTCAAGCGAGACAGAGCGGTATTGTAATAACGACGTAGGCTAT
>JAKITZ010000041.1 GCA_021647805.1 Robiginitomaculum sp. | reverse complement strand
CATTGGTCATTATTGGCGGTTCTGGAACTGGAAAGTCGGTGCTGCTGAAGTGCATTTTGGGTTTATTGCAAGCGGATCAAGGTTCGATCAAAATCGACAGCACGGAAACTATTGGCTTAAACGCCAAACAACATGCAAAGATTACCGCCAAATTCGGTATGTTATTCCAAGGTGGCGCATTATTCGATAGTCTTTCGGTCTGGGAAAATGTGGCTTTTCGCCTGACCCATGCCGATAAAATGCCCAAAGCAGAAGCTAAAGAATTAGCGATAAAAGCCATGGCCAGAGTTAATCTACCGGCCAGAAATGCCGATTTACGACCAGCAGAATTATCCGGCGGCATGCAAAAGCGCGTAGGTTTAGCCAGAGCCATTGTCACGAAACCGCAAATTCTGTTTTTTGATGAACCAACAACCGGACTTGATCCGATAACCGCCGATGTCATCAACCGCCTTATCCGCGAGCAAGTAACCGATTTGGGCGCAACCGCCATCTCGATCACCCATGATATGGCTTCTGCACGGCATATAGCTGATGAAATTGCCATGATATTTGAAGGCAAAATAATCTGGCGCGGAAAAGCAAGTGAAGTTGATAATTCCGGCAATCCTTATGTCGAACAATTCGTAACCGGCAGTGCCGATGGGCCTATCAACGTGATGGGTGGTTGAAACTGTCCGGTTCTGGTTCTTAGATCAAGTCCGGGACTAAAGCTTTTGCTGAAGATTGCTCCAGCAACAAAAAAGGGAGCCAGTAACACCGGCTCCCTTTAATAAGATAAGTTTTATTATTATTTACAGAGGGTTTCCATCTTCATCAAGCTCAACAATCGGCTGACCTAATGCTTTCAAGCCTTCCAAAATGCTAGCCTTATCGCCAACCACAACCGTGATCATTTGCGATTGATCCAAGTGTTTGGCGGCTAATGCGTTTAGCTCGTCTTTGCTAATATTGGCTAGGATTTTGTTTTGCTGATCAACATAATCATCAGACAAATTATAAGAAACAATCCGCCCTAAAAAGCCAAGCTTCTGACGTGGAGTTTCATAAGACCTAGCATCGCGTTGACCTAATGAGCTCTTCAAAAATGTTAGTTCTTCGTCACTCATACCGGTTTCAAAATAGCTAGCGATTTCCTTGTTAAACTCGATAATGGACTTATCGGTCACATCGGCTCTAACACCCGCACTGGCAGTAAATCTACCAGCATCAGCATCGGCACCAAACCTGGAACGCGCGCCATAAGTATAACCCTTGTCCTCGCGTAGATTGATATTGATCCGGCTGTTAAACGCGCCGCCAAGATTATAATTCATCAAACCAAGGCGGTAGTATTCACCAGTTGCATCATAAGTTATCGAGCTGTTGCCAATCCGGATTTCCGATTGTGCTGCACCAGGTTTATCAATCAGATACAAAGTTCCAACAGCCAATTCAGGTGCCGGATATATGACCGGCTTGGCTACTGCTTCGCCGCTCCAATCAGCAAATACAGAAAGTTTCTGCACTAGGTCTGCTTGCGCCATGTCGCCAACCGCGATGATTGCCGCACCAGACGGTGTATAATTGGCCGCATGATAAGCTTTGACATCATCAAGAGTTATAGATGATACAGATTGGCTAACGCCGCCTGCCGGCCAAGCAAATGCATTATTTTTGCCATATACAAGTTTACGAAACACATTGGTTGCAGTTGCAGCAGGGTTCTTTTTGCCATGCTCGATACCTTGCAAGGTTTGCGCTTTAATTCGATCAAAATCTGCTTGATCAAATTTAGGCTCAAACAATTTCTCAGCAGCAATAGCCAGTGTCTCGTCCAGATTAGAGGTCAATGTACGAATGCTCAATGTGGAGAAATCACCTCCGGAACGAAAGCTTACGGACGAGCCAAGCTTTTGCAAACGATTGCTTAGCTCTTCACTGGTTGAGTTGTTACTTGCCTCATTCATCATGCCTGCAGTCAAACTTGCTAGACCAATTTTAGAAATTGGCTCTAACTTTCGTGATGCCGGAATACGAAACGAAATTGTCATAGTTGGTGCTTCATCATTGATAGCACCCATAATCTTAATGCCGTTATCCAGCTCTGCACGCCAAATTGGTGGCAAAGTCATCTGCGGGTTTGGCCCGGCAGGTGGCTGTACACTGCGATCAAAATCATCGCTGGCAATTCTAGCCTGTAAGCTGTCAGCATCAGTTTTCTGATGCTCTGGCAAGGTACGCTCGACGCGTTCCCATGTATCCGAATTAGCAATCAGGTCGAGCTTGCCTTTGGGAACAATGCTCATAATAACTGCAGGTTTGCCTTTAATGTATTGCTCATAAACCCGCACAACATCTGCCTTAGTGACGTTTTCATAACGGGCAATGTCCTTGCCGATATAATTTGGATTATTGGTATATGTTTCATAGGCTGCCGAAAAAACTAAACCTGCGTGTTCTATAGTTTTTGTTGTATAAACTGGACAATTATTATACCTAAAAGCATGATGAGTGCGCGCTTTCCAAAATTTTTAAGCTTATTGCTAATAACTTTGTTCTTGGCAGCGCAACTTTCCGTTGTCGCTCATGCTGGCGAATATGGTAATGTACCGCACAACCATAATAGCAAAGTCTGCACAATAGCATCAATCTCGGAAGATGAGCTTGACGGGCTAGCCGTACTGCCAAACGTCTTTACCCTGCCATCAATAATTTCTACTGGAAGTTTTGCACCGGTCTGTGTTGCAAGCCGACAATTGGCTTCGCCCATTATTACCTGCGCCCGTGGCCCACCAACTCCATAAATCAAACCACTGAAATAAACAATTATATTACCGCCCATATTGGGCGAAGTGATTTATGGAATATTATAATGTTAACGATGACCTTGCGCACGAAATGTGTGCTATTTACTCTGTTGGGGTATACAGCTCTACCCACCCTTGCCGTTTTTGCTCAAACACAAGATATTGATGACGAAATTATTGTAACTGGCTCTTTATTGTCAGCAACCACTGGTGAAACTTTAGTTGGAGTTTCAGTACTTACCGGCGAAGAACTACAACGGCGCATGTCCGGCTCATTAGGCGAAACACTCAAATTTGAACCGGGCATTTCTTCCAGTTTCTTTGGTGCAGGCGCATCACGCCCGATCATTCGAGGCCAAGGCGGTTTGCGGGTTTTATTGCTTGATAATGGCATTGGCTCGATTGATGCTTCTGCGGCTAGCCCTGATCATGCGGGTGCTGTTGAGCCGGCGATGGCCAGTCGGATCGAGGTGATCCGTGGCTCAAGCCTGCTTCGTTATGGTAGCGCGGCTTCTGGCGGGGTGATAAATGTTATCGATGGTCGTATAGCAGACACTGTTCCGACCAAAGGCATTGTTGGTAATGCTCGTATTGGTGTCAGCAGTGTCGATAATGGGTCTGAAACCGTGCTGGGTGGCGATATTCACTTAGGAGAATTTGGCTCTGGAGATATTGTTGCTCATATAGCATTCGCCCGTCGCAATACAGGCAATTACAACATTCCTGATTTTGCCCGTTCGGAGGTTTTGCGCCAGATAGAAGTAATTCCAGCACCCGAGGAGGTTCGGGACAGCTTACCTAATTCAGCCACCAAAGCCTTAACCCTTGCTGCCGGTCTTTCTTATATTGGCCAGAATGCTTTTTTTGGCGCCGCCATTAAGGATTTAAATAGTGAATATGGGCTTCCCGGTGGTGAAGGCGCGATGATTGAACTAAACCAAACCAGATTTGATTTTGTATCCAAATTTGCTTTGGGAGATGGTGTATTCGAAAGCCTGAACACTTCAGGCGGGGTTGCAGATTACCTGCATATAGAAATTGAACCCAGTGGAGAAGTCGGAACCGTTTTCACCAATAAGGGCTTTGAAGTACGGACAGAGCTATTACAAAAAGAAATCGGGGCATGGCGTGGTGCTCACGGGTTACAATATAAGAAACGTGAATTCTCGGCTATTGGCGAAGAAGCCTTTGTCCCGCCAACCACTACAAACTCAATTGGCGCGTTTAGTTTTCATGAATTAGAGCTTGGCGAGTTACACTTGGAAGTTGCCATCCGATACGAGCGGGTAAAGCATACAAATGATACCGGAGTCTCACTGGAATTTAATGGCTTTAGTGGTTCAGTTGGCCTTGATTATCACCTAACTGATACCATTAGAATTGGCGGATCGTTCTACCGCACAGAGCGAGCACCAACAACCGAGGAATTGTTCTCTAACGGGCCTCATCTGGCAACCAATCAATTTGAAATTGGCGATATTGGCCTTGGTATGGAAACAGCTACCGGCGCAGAGTTTTCCTTGCGTTATAAATCCGGTGGCAATCACCTAATCATCAATGTATTCCAGACAAATTATACTGATTATATATTTCAAGAGCTCACCGGCGCATCGGTAATTACTGATGAGGGCGATGCATTATTGATATCTCGCTTTAGGCCTTCTGATGTCGTGTTCAAGGGTTTTGAAGTGGACGCTGTCAGAAACTTGGGCGAATGGAAATATTGGAGTATAAGTGCCGATGCTTCCCTAGAGTATGTAACTGCCCGTCACCAAGTAGGAGCTAATGAAGCTCTGCCACGGATACCCCCGCTTGGTATCACGCTTGGAATTAGTGCTGATACGGATCGCTGGCAGCTACGGACCGAGCTGGAATATGCGGCAAAGAAAACCATTGTTTCTTTGCACGAATTGCCAAGCGACAGTTTTGTTCTAGTCAATGCCTATGCCTCTTATAGGGTAAATGACAATATAACAGTTCGCTTGTCTGCTCATAATCTTAACGATCAAGACGCGCGGCAACATACATCATATTTGAAAGAAGTAGTGCCTTTGCCGGGTCGTAACTTTAGAGCCAGCTTGATAGTATCGTTTTAATTTATTGAATTCTTCTACTTATACTCCGCAATTTTATTGCGAAGTATAAGGCAATAAAACTATCTAGTACTAAGTAAGATGCTTTTATTTCGCGCTGCATACCAAAAAGAAAAATGGTACCGCCTCTTGGTCTCGAACCAAGGACCTCCGGTTCCACAAACCGGCGCTCTAACCAACTGAGCTAAGGCGGCAAATACATTTTGCTTTAACGTCGCGGAACCTAAGCCGGTGCTCATATATATGCAAGACTCATTTTTCAAGTTTTCTGTAAGTATTTTTAGTATAGCTTATCTTCTGGATCCGTCGACTTATCCAAAAACCGCCCTCAAAAGCTAAGCTTTAGCATTGCGGCAGGGCAAATTAAAACTTTCCCACTTTTTGGGTCGGAGAAGTATAAGATAGGTTGATGAAAACAATCCCCGATGATTCTCTTACCAAGCCTTTTTCGCGATCATTTGTTGAAATCGCCGATGGAGCTATAAATTGCATTAGCAGTGAACAGCGATTTAACCAAACAGATATCGTCTTTGTTCACGCAACCGGCTTTAACGCCCGCACCTATATGCCATTATTTGAGCAAGTTTTGGTAAGCCACTCGGTGACAGCCCCCGACATGCGCGGGCATGGATTAAGTACACTTGACGGCAAATTATCATTTCACAACTGGTATATTTACCGTGATGATCTTATTGCTTTTCTTGAAAACTTCTCCAAACCACCTGTATTAGTCGGCCATTCAATGGGGGCAACCGTAAGCCTTCTGGTCGCGAAAGAAAGACCGGATTTAGTACGCGCCGTAATAGCTTTTGATCCACCTATATTGCAAAGAACTTTACAATTTTTGGTGCGCAGTAAATTCTTCCAAACCCACCTTCGTAAGTACAACCCCTTAGTTAAGTCCGCCAAAAATCGCCGCCATACATTTAATGACCGAACAAGTGCATTCGAGCGTTATCAAAACAAGCCGCCATTTTCAAAATGGCAAGAAGGGTTTTTAAAAAATTACCTGCAAGACGGCCTACAAGAAAACAGCGGCCAAGTGCAGCTATCGTGTGACCCTAACTGGGAAGCGCAAACCTATATGGCGCATGGCCATGATATTTGGGGTGCATTAGAAACAATAAAGCGCCCATGCTTATTGGTCGGCGGCGATGGCAAAAACACGGTGCTAACAGGAACTAGATTACAACAATTAGCCAAACTAAATCCGCTTATACAACCCGAACTAATACCTGATTCAGGTCATTTCCTGCCAATGGAAAAACCAGAATTAGCTATCAAAATAATCCGCGCGTTTGCAAAAAATTAAACATAACCCTTGGCGCGAATATAAGCATCTAGTTCGCGCACTCTGGTTTCTGGATTGGGGTGAGTTGAAAGAAATTCCGGCTTGCGGCTACCGGTATTTTCGGCTGCCATTCTCTCCCAAAGCCGCACGGACTGGCGCGTATCATATCCCGCGCGATACATATAATCAGCGCCTAATTTATCCGCTTGTAATTCATGTTTTCGCGAAAACGGCAAGATCACCCCAAAGGTCACCCCTGCCCCAAGAACCGCAGCGATCTCATTACGGTACCTAGTATCAGTTTGCGACAAAGCGACATTTGCCGCAGCTAAACCAGCACCAGCAGCCATTTGCGTTGAGTACCGTGCCGCAGCATGGCGACCAGTAACATGACCAGTTTCATGCCCCATTATTGCGGCTAATTGGTCATCGTTTTGGGTAAAATCCATCATACCTTTATAAAAACCGACCTTGCCGCCGGGCATAACAAATGCGTTTTTTTGATCCGAATCAAATACTACATATTCCCAGCTTTGGTTTTGGCGATTGGCAGCTCTGGCGATTTTATTACCAACACCGGTAAGTCGAGCGTTCATCTGAGGGTCTCGTGAAACCGGAGTTTGTTTTTTAGCATCGACCCAAGCCGAAGATGCCATTTTCGCTAATTGCCCATCATTTACCAATAAAAACTGACTTTCTCCGGTGTCAGGATTGGTGACACATGCGGTAACACTGCCCGCAGCTAATCCCGCGATAAGTTGCCGTCTGCTTAAAGTAATATCCATGATAATTCTCCCATTGCCTTAATTTTATCAAAATGCTCTCGCAAATACAACTAAAGGTCAATATGCTATATTCCAAAAATAAATTAAACTCATTGCGCGCGCGGATAATGACAAGGGCAATTTAGATGAAACGAATTATTGGATTTTTGCTTATTTTGCCAATAGTGGCAATTGGCGCATTGGTTGTTGCTTTTCTTTTAGTGCCAACGGAAACTTACAAGCAAACCATTGAACAACAAGCCAGCAAGGCTTTGGATCGTGAAGTTACAATTACCGGCGAAGTAAAATTACACATTTTTCCATCAATTTCCGCCTCGGCCAAAGAAGTGACCATCGCCAACCCAAAGGGTTTTAGCGGTGATAATTTTGCCCATATTGATCAATTACGAGTTGGGGTGAAACTATTGCCTTTGTTCTCCAAACGAGTAGAAATCACGGAGTTTGTCTTGGAACGCCCGCAAATCTCGCTGCAAAAAAACAAAAACGGCACTGCTAACTGGCTAATCGGCTCGCCACAGAACACCGGTAAAGCAAACAGTGAATTTGTTCGCGAAAAAGGTAATAACGATTTTCAAGCACAGCTCGGTGATGTGCGAATTGTCGATGGCACAGCTAGTTATGTTGATCACACAACGCATAAAGAAACCAATGTGGAAGCAATCAATTTGACATTGAAACTGCCGAGCATGAACAAGCCGATGAGTTTGTCAGGAAGCTTAAAGCTAGATGAAAAGCCGTTTTATTTGGACGCTGAACTATCCAGCCTTGGCGGGTTTTTACAGGGCGAAAGAACTCCGTTTTCACTGACAGCTGGTGGCGAATTGATAAAGCTCACATTTGATGGCGAGTTTAGCGAAGTCAAAGACATTCGTTTTTCTGGCAATATGGATTTAACTATCCCGTCATTGCAAAAACTAATGCAGGTAAATGGTAACAAAATCGCCTTTCGCCCTGATACCTTTGGAACATTTTCAATCAATGGCAAAGTCAAAGGCTCGCCGAACAGTTTGGCTTTCACATCGGCCAATTTAGTTTTTGATAAGATCATTGGATCGGGAAATTTTTCCGCAATATTGAACGGCAGTAAACCAAAACTTACCGGTGATTTGCAAATCGATAACCTTGACTTAAACCCTTATTTACCACCAGTTCCGCCAAAAGGCACCAAGATTGAAAGCTGGAGCAAGCAGCCATTAGAATTAGACGTGCTAAAAGCTGCTAATGCTAATTTCAACCTATCAATTAACACGCTTAAAGCCCGCAATATTGAATTTACGACGACAACTGTAACAACCAAATTGGTAAATGGCCGCTTGGAAGCAATTATATCAGATAGCCAACTATATGGTGGCACTAATACTGGTGTAGTGGTGGTCAATGCCCGTGGAAATACTCCATCTTTTTCTTTCAAATCGCAAATAAAAGGTGTGTCGGCATTACCATTATTAACCGCTGCTGCGGGGATTGAAAATATTGAAGGCACTGGGGAATTGCAATTTGACATCAACGGCTCCGGTAAATCTATTGATGCAATAATGCGTTCATTATCTGGAACTGCAAATATGCAGATGCGGGACGGGGCAATACGCGGGGTTAATATGGCTTCGGTTTTACGTAATGCCCAGTCGTATTTGCTAACCGGTGCATTATCCGCTGAGGCTGGCCAAACTGCCAAAACCGATTTTTCTTCTTTATCCGGCACCTTTTCCTTAAACAAAGGCGTGGTTCGTAACACTGACATGTTCATGACTGGGCCATTAGTTCGGGTCAACGGCAAAGGCTACATTGATCTTGGCGGGCAGAGCATTGACTACCAAATGACACCAAAGGCCGTGGCCTCCTTAAAAGGTCAAGGCGGCGTGTCTGAATTGCAAGGAATTAGCGTTCCATTTCGGGTGCAAGGGCCATGGAACAACATCAAGGCTGGACTAGATAAAGCAGCCTTAAAACAAATGGCATTAAACCTCGCCAAGCGTGAAGCTGGCAAGTTTGTCCAAGACAATGTCGGCGGTGAGTTAGGTGGTTTATTGCAAGGAATTTTGGGCGGTCAACAGGCGCAACCTGCTAATGAAACCGGCGATGAGACCGCTCCACGCGAAAAAACCGATGAAGAAAAAGCTTTGAGCATTCTTGGCGGTCTTCTAGGATTTGGCGGTTCAGAAAAACTACCGGCCAAAGATGATGAATAGCACTAGAGAGCCGTTATTATTTGCTAATTAGCTTCTTTGCTTGTCCGCGCCAGTCATCACGATCTATGCGCCCCTTAAAGCTCAATTTTGTATCGACCTCGGCTACTTGGTTATCATTCCAATTGGCGATTTGTTTATAATAATAAACCCCCATATCGTTACACAAGGTTTCCAGTTTCGGGCCAATACCCTTGATTTGTTGCAGATCATCGGGATCGCCCTCGCTTGGGCTATCATAAAATGTCGGCACAACCATTGGCGCCGGACTTGCTTTGAAACTTAACTGCGATTCCAATTCTGCCACTTGCGAGCGTAAATTATTTTTTGCCGCTTGGCATTCCTCGATACTGGAGCGAAGTCGCGCCAGCTCAATATCCTGATCATCATTTTCAATAGGCTTTTTACGACTACACAACCAACAACCAATGATCAGCCCCAATAAAGCCGAAGCAGCAATTAGCAACCACATCTGTCCAATAAGCCAAGCCATATCTACTGCTCCTTAATCTTCAACAATTATTTCAATGCGCCGGTTCTGCGCCCGGCATTGTAAAGTATTTTGCGTGCAAACAGGCTGATTCGGGCCAAAGCCGCTTGCTGTGAATTGCTCTGCATTACCGCCCTTGCTTAAAAAATAGTCCACCACCGAATTTGCCCGCAAATTAGAGAGATGCACATTATATTCATCGGCGCCAACATTATCTGTATGGCCGCCAACATTTAGCGAGAAAGCGCTGCATTGCACCGATAGCTCCACAAGAAAATCTAAAAACTCATGGCTTTCTTCACCAATTTTCGCGCTATTAAATTCAAATAATATCTTGTTCTTGACCAATGCCTCGGCGAATAATTCCTGACATTTTGCGGAGGTTTCTATCCCACCAGCATCAACAGCAATACCAAATTCATTCGGCTTTGGTGCTGGCCAAGTGATCTGCGCCAATCCTGTAAATTCACCACCAATATTATTGATCACACCCGAAACACTTTTCGCGGTTTGTTTATCAGCGGCAGTTCCAGTTAATGCGAAATTCTGATCTTCCAAAACCGCCGTAGCGATGTCTAATTGCGTTAAAGACTGCAAAACAATGATCATCTGCGGCACAGCACCGGCAAATGCAGCAGAAGAAACTTTCAACTCATCGGTAAATTTTCCGGGAAATAACTTATTAGCTTGATCACGTATAAGACGCTGGTCAGCTTTGTTATCGACATAGCCACTAATTGTAACGATACCATCAGAGCTTAAAGTCGCCGTCCAGTTAGGATTAACAACCGGCTCTGCAACTTGCAAACCGCTCATATCAACCGCGGTTATTCCGCCAGCAATAAGCCCACCGGAACCAGTGCTGCTCAATACACCTTGTTTTATTGCCTCGAATTGCTGCTGCGAGGAAACTTCACCAACAACAATTGCTCTTTGGCCGTCCAAAAACACAAAAACATCATCATAATCAGCAGCCAATAATGTTTGCTTGGCATTTGCTTGCAAAGTTTGTGCAATAATTTTAGCATTTTTTGCGCCGGACAGTTGGTTAAGCACCCCATAATGAATGCCTATTGCACCCAAACCAAGGAATACAAGCAACCCGATCAATAATTTCATGCCAACTGACATTCTAACATCCCCAAAAGCTAGTATTCGATAAAATCACATCTAATAGGAAAGGTAAACTTATTTGACGAATTACGGTTACAAATATTGCGTAAATAAAACAGGCACTAAACACCTTGATTTGCAAATTCAGCTCATGTTCAGGTAATATCAACCAAAGTAAAAGCTATACAACGGTAACAAGGGCGAAAATTATGAAATATACAAATGTAATAAGAGCGGCAATTGGAGTTATAATTGCCGCTGCACTTGGCTCACCGGCCAGTTCTGATAGCCCAATACGAAGCCCAGGAATAATTGCCGAGATTACTTTATTTTCTGACACAGGCAATTCTGGCAGAAGTCAAACATTTCGTAGTGATCAACGTAACCTTTCCCGTTATGGATTTTCCGATAAAGCGCAAAGCATATTGGTTAGTGGCGGGCAGTGGGAACTATGCCAAGATAGTCGTTATCGTGGGCGTTGCGAAGTATTTTCCTCCGGCCAGTATAACTTAAAAGCATTGGGTTGGGGTACGAGAATCTCTTCATTGCAGCAAGTGCGAAGCGGCACAGACACTATAACCCTATACTCGGAGCCTAACTTTCATGGTTATTCGCGAACCTATGCCCGTAAAATGGATAAACTGAAGAACTACGGGTTCATTAACAAAACAGCTTCTTTGAGAATTACCGGCGGTATTTGGAAAGTTTGCACTAATTCGGGCATGAGTGGCCGCTGCGAGTTAGTGGATCGTGATTATTCCGAGCTCCAAAGCATCGGCATGAGTTACCGTATTGCCGCCGTCGGTCCACAAAGTGAACGCATTGGCAGGTACGATCCGAATAATGGCCAAATAGTTTTATTCGAAGGACGCGAATACAAAGGAACCAGAGTAACCATTCGCGGCGAAGTGTCGGATTTACGCCGTTCCGGTTTTGCTGACAGAACTTCGTCTATACAATTGCAAAATGGCCAATGGGAGGTTTGCGAAAATGCCTTCTTTGGCGGGCGCTGTGAGATTATCGACTATTCAGTAAATGATTTATCACGTCTTCGATTGAACAACCGGATATCCTCTATTCGCCCAGTTACATTGCCTGCACCTACTGAGCCAGGCTATGACCCTGCACCCGGTTGGCAGTCCGGTAACAATATAAGCCAAGGTGTTGAGGGACAGCGCACCGTATTTTTCCCAGAGCCAACAATCAACGGAGATACTATCGCCGAATGCCTATACCCGAACCGGCAATGCGGCCAACAAGCAGCGACAGAATTTTGCCGCATAGCTGGTTTACGAACCTCAGTTTATTTTGAAACTGCACGCGGCTACAAATCGCCAAAATTCTTGGGCAGAGGTGCAAGACAAACCCGGCGCAACCAATCACCTTATCTTGTTGATGTATTGTGCAGTCGATAACCGTCGCCAAGATACTGGATGTTCACTACACATCCAAAGAACAACGTAATTGTAATATGTTTTTTATTTGGAGTATGGTCATTTTTATTGTGACATTCATTTGAAAAACATTACAATACAACTTGTACGTCACACTTAAACACATGGGAGAACTTAAAATATGGCCGGGAAATTTGATCTAAAAAGAGCTAAAGATGGGCAATTTTTCTTTACTTTAGTCGCCGGAAACGGGGAAATAGTTGGCAAATCCGAAATGTATAAGGCAAAAGCCAGCGCCAACAATGGCATCGAATCAGTTAAGAAAAATTCGACTGAAGCTGGTCGGTTTAAAGAGCCATTTGAAGGAAAAAGCGGAAAATGGTACTTTTCACTAAAAGCTAGAAATGGTGAAATCATTTTATCTAGTCAGGGATATTCTTCTGAAGATGGTGCAAAAGGCGGAATTGGTGCGGTACAACGTGCGGCAGATGGCGCTCCCACCAACGATATTTCCTAGTATACTCCTAGCGTTTACTCAAAGGTTTACTGAGCAATTAAATAGCGTTACGGTCTTAGATGAACGTAACGCTATTTTTTTAAATCAATAGCATTTGGGATGTTTATTGGTGCAGAATTTAATCAATCGAATTGCAGTTTTTGTATTGATAGTTACAGGTATAGTGCTGCCGCAAATTAGCGGGTCAATGCAAACTGATTATTCGCATAATTCACAGTTTTTAAGCGAGCTTGGCGCAACAGACGCTCCTTATCAGCTTTTAAATAATTACGGCAGTCTTTTGCCGATCTCCATTGCAACTTTTGTCTTGGTGTTTGGGTTATATAGTAAATTCCCGCGCACCCGACTTGTAACAGTCGGAATAACTTTATTGTTTGCAGTTGGCATCAGCTATCTAAGCGGCTTTTTCTTTCCATGTGATCCGGGTTGTCCTGTCACTGGTAGCTTAAAACAAAATCTGCATAATCTATTTGGCCTTATTCACTACCTTAGCCTGATCACCGGCTTATTTTTGATTTTCCTAGGTTTACGAAAATCAGCACCAAAATTCTCAATATTCACCCTTCTGATAACAATTCTTGTTTTGACAGGATTCCTACAAGTGATCAGTGGAGAAATGGAAAATTGGCAAGGTGCATGGCAAAGACTGTCAGAATA
>JAKITZ010000040.1 GCA_021647805.1 Robiginitomaculum sp. | reverse complement strand
TCTTTGCGGACATCGAAATAAAATGCTGATAAATCATTGGTGCAAAAATTAAACAAGGCCGAGTAGACCTTTTTAAAGTCGTGCTTTTTATAGGCGTCTTTGACCACAACGTCCAGTTCGGACAATCGGTGCAACACCCATTTTTCCAAGGCGGGCATGTCGTCGTAAGCGACCTCATCCACACTGTCATATCCGTCCAATGCCCCGACCATATAACGCAAAGTGTTGCGCAGTTTACGGTAAGCATCGGCGGCGGTTTTGATGATCTCGTCGCCGATCCTGAGGTCGTCCGTAAAATCGGAGGAGGCCACCCACAGGCGCAGAATATCGGCGCCGTATTGGCGGATGATTTGCTCGGGTGCGATTGTGTTACCCAGAGATTTGGACATTTTAATGCCCTTTTCATCAACCACAAAACCGTGGGTCAGAACCGCATCATAGGGGGCCTCGCCGTAATTGGCACAGCTTTCAAGTAATGAACTTTGGAACCAGCCCCGGTGTTGGTCGGAACCTTCCAAATAAACATCAGCCGGCCATGAAAGATCAGGACGATCCTCAAGGGTAAAAGCATGAGAACAACCGCTATCAAACCAGACATCCAAAATGTCGGTTATTTTCTCGAACTCGTCAGGATCGTAGTTATCGCCAAGAAATTCGGTGGTTGAAATTTCACTCCACGCCTCAACCCCTTGCTCACTTACCGCCTTAATGATCCGCGCATTAACTGCTTCGTCTTGTAAATACTCACCAGTGCCTTTTTTTACAAACAAAGTAAGCGGCACACCCCACGCCCGTTGCCGAGAAACCAACCAATCGGGACGGCTTTTAACCATAGCTCCGATACGATTTGCACCTCTGGGTGGAAAAAACTCAACTGTTTCCAGCGCTGCCAGAGCTTTGGCACGTAAGCCATCTTCGCCCTTATCGTCGCCCATCGGGATAAACCATTGCGGGGTATTGCGAAAAATAATCGGTGCTTTTGAACGCCATGAATGTGGGTAAGAGTGCTTGATGCGCCCGCGCGCTAACAACGCGCCAACTTCAAGCAATTTGGCCAAAACCGCTGGATTGGCCTTGCCGTCCTGTCCGGTTTTCTTTCCCGTTGTGCGAATTACATCCAAGCCAGCAAACAATGGCACATCATCATAATATACCCCGTCGGGGCCGACAGTTTCAGGAATTTCCCGATAGCCATTGGCCAACCAAACATCATAATCATCAGCACCATGACCCGGCGCAGTATGCACAAAGCCGGTTCCGGCCTCTTCGGTTACGTGATCGCCTTGCAACATTGGCACAGCAAAATCATAACCCTCGCCGGCAAATGGGTGAGCGCAGGTAAGGGTTTTCGGGTTAACATCGCCAAGCCTTTTAGAGCCTGAAATTTTAGCAGTTTTTGCAACGGCTTCCCAAAGGCTATCAGCAACAATCAGCTTTTCACCGACCACAGACCATGGAGTAAAATCGCTATCATCAATTGCCGTTACCTCATACAGCCCGTAAGAGATTTTGGGATTGAAACAAATCGCCCGATTAGCCGGAATTGTCCACGGTGTCGTCGTCCAGATCAGAACGCTTGCGTCCTCATGCTCACCGCCAGTTACAGGAAACCGTACCCAGATTGCAGTGCTGACATGATCGGCATATTCAACCTCGGCTTCGGCCAAAGCGGTTTGCTCGACCGGCGACCACATCACCGGTTTGGAGCCACGATAAAGATTGCCGCTCATGGCGAATTTTAGAAATTCAGAAACAATTCTGGCCTCGGAGGAAAACGCCATCGTAGTGTACGGATTATCCCAATCGGCAAACACTCCCAAACGCTTGAACTCTTCGCGTTGAATGTCCAGCCAATGTTGGGCATAAGCTCGGCATTCGGCGCGAAATTCATTGATCGGCACCTCGTCTTTTGAGCGGCCTTTTTTGCGATAGCCTTCTTCGACTTTCCACTCGATCGGCAGGCCATGACAATCCCAACCGGGAACAAAAGCGGTGTCATATCCCATCATCTGATGCGAGCGCACCACAAAATCCTTGAGGATTTTGTTTAGCGCAGTTCCTAAATGCACATGGCCATTGGCATAGGGAGGGCCATCATGATAGGAAAATTGCTCACGGCCTTTGGATTGTTTGCGTAACTGCCCATAAATATCCAGTTTTTGCCAACGCTCCACCCATTCAGGTTCGCGCTTGGGCAGGCCGGCACGCATCGGAAAATCAGTTTTTGGAAGTACCAAAGTTTCGCGATAATCGCGCTGTTGTTTGGAATTATCTGTCATCTTAATATATCACGCATTTTGATCGGTTAGGGAAAACATATATTTCGTCCGGACATTGATGATAATTACATCAAGCCGGGGTGATAATTCGTAAGCCAGTAATTCTCTTTTTCTCAAACATATATCTGCCTATCAGGTGGAACTGGCGCGGTCTACCGGCAATGTTACAGCGGTTAGTTGGCGGGCGGTTTTTATGTCTTTGGCTATTTGTTCCTGCAATGCTGGTAGGCCATCAAACTTTTTCTCATCTCTGATAAATTCCAACAATGAAACCTGCAATGATCTGCCATATAAATCACCGGTAAAATCAAACAAATGCATCTCTAGGCGCTCTTCTTTGCCGTCCATTGTTGGTCTGGTGCCGATATTGACCACACCGGGCAATAATGCCCCCTCACCTTCAATTCTAGCAAAAGCTGCATAAACTCCGAACCGTGGACGGATATATTCACCCAACGATAAATTAGCCGTCGGCACGCCAATGGTTCGGCCTCTTTGTTGGCCAAATTCCACACGTCCCTCAACCACCCACATTCTACCCAAAATTTCGGTGGCAGTTTGGCAATCGCCAGCCATTAACGCCTCACGTATGGCAGTTGAAGAGTACCTGCTTTTGCCACCGGCCAAAGCAACTGCATCTACAGAAAAACCAAACTCCTTACCAAACTTGATCAACGAAGCTACATCACCCATTCGATCACGGCCAAAACGGTAGTTTTCACCAACACTTACATGGCGCACTTGCAGTCCACCGTGCAATACTTGGCTGGCAAATTGACGGTCACTCATCATACTCATCGCCCGATCAAACGGTAAATTGTATAGTATTTTTACTCCGAAATCACTTAAACTTTGCGCACGAGCAGTATTACTTTGCAGTCTTGAGGGTTCGGCAGATGGTACAAAAAATTTCTTTGGGTGTGGATGAAAAACGGCAACACCAAGCGGACAGCCAAGCTGCTTAGCAACCACAGCTGCCGAGCCAATTACTTTTAAATGCCCTTTATGAACTCCATCAAAATTACCCAAGGCGATGGCCGCCCCAGTTTGTTTGACATCCAAGCCGGTATATTGATCAATAATTTGCATAAACCCGCTTACTCTGCCTCTGTTGGACGGGCATCAACCATCACCCCAGCTTTACCCTTGGCTATGGTCTTGCCATTTACCGTACACAACATGTTTAGCACGACCCGGCGACGACGCACATTAACTTCTGCCACTTCTGCTCTGGCAATTACCGTATCACCAATACGTACTGGCGCTCGAAATTTAAGCTCCAAAGTGGTGAACACTGCCCCCGGCCCCGGTAGATCATTGCCTAAAATTGCCGACACATAAGAAGCGGTTAATGCTCCATGGGCAATTCGGCCACCATACATAGTTGTTTTGGCATACTCTTCATCCATGTGCAGAGGATTATAATCACCGGATATTCTGGCAAAATCCTCTACATCTTGTTCCGAGACAAAATGCGATGCTTCTCTAAACATTCCAACTTCAAGGTCTTCGATATAAAACCCGTGTTCAACTTTTTTGGTCATGAAATGGTTGTCCTTGCTATTTAAGCTGTATTTTGCCGGATTTTAACCCAAGTGCAACCGTCCAACAACTTTTTTCACTCTTAATTTTGAATCTAAGAAATATTTCAAACATCAAGAAAAAATTTAGATGTCACAGCTATAAACAACAAATAAATAACTAAGTAATCACGGGGAAAAGATGTCCGAGAAAATTCAACTCGCCAGTAAAACGTTTCTAGTTGCCGAGACTCAGCCATTTCTGCGCGCGATTTTGGTTGATATATTGCGCAATGTTGGAATCTCTAACATTCATACCGCCGGCTCCTGCCCCGAAGCAATCACCCAAGTTCGAACGTGGCTACCCGATGCAATCATCTTAGACTGGCATCTAAAAGACGGGTCGGGCATGGAGCTAGCGCAATGGGTTCGAAAATCCCCAGAAAGCCCTAATCCAGAAATTCCGATGGTGATAATTACCGGCGACACAAGTCAGGAAAAAATCCTACATGCTAGAGATTGTGGAATTGATGAAATTATCATCAAACCTGTTGTTCCTAAAGCGGTCATTTCGCGAGTGAAAACCATATTTGTTGCCAAGCGCGACTTTGTTAGTAGTTATAGCTTTATAGGACCCGACCGCAGGCGAAGAAAACCAAGCGGCTATAAAGGTAAAAAACGACGCCTGAAAGATACGGCAGACAGTCCACAAACAGAAATGGAAAACGAAATTTTTGCACTATGTCAAGAAATCGAAACGCAACTTCCCTTACTTGATACCAAGGACAGAGCCAGCGTCATGCGTTTGTATGTAGTCTGCCAGAGTCTGTGGGATAAAACTATCCAAGTGGAAAATGACTATTTAGAAGCCGCAGCCAAATCTATGTTCAACTATATTCAGGGCACAGGAATATCGGGCAAGTTAAGAGTTTCTGTCATCAACCATCATTTACAAGCTATTTTTGACTTGAAAAACAAAGTAAAAGGCCGCGGATCTGACCCTTCTGCCCTCATTGAAGAATTAAACAATTCGATCGCACAAAGAATGTAACGATGTGATTTTCCGTTTCTAATCGCAATAATTTAGCATTCATCAAGGAAAAATTTATAGGTTGAGTGTAGTCTCAGAAACTAATTTTGACCAAACGGCTGTTACGGGGAAACGAAAATGTGCTTGATTGCATTAAATACCATTGAAAATACTGAGAAAAAGAAATGAGTCAGTTGCTTCAGAAAATCGCCAACAGTACATTCCTGATTGTCGACGATCAGCAATTTTTGTGTTCTGTTCTTGCCGACTTAATGCGTGGATTTGGAGCATATAACTCTCATCAAGCCAAAAACGGTGCCCATGCGATAGAAATGATGGGTAGTGTCAAGCCAGACATTATTTTTACCGACCTGAATATGAAGCCTGTAAACGGCTTTGAGCTGACCCATTGGATTCGACGTTCACCTGAAAGCCCCGACAGAGAAGTTCCAATCATTATGCTGACCGGCAATTCGGACCTTGATACAATTCACAAGGCTCGTGATTTTGGTGTCACTGAGATGTTGATCAAGCCAGTGGTGCCGAAACAAGTTTTGGCTAGATTGCATACTGTATTGTTAGAGCCAAGAAAATTCATAAGTGAAAAAATCTATGTCGGCCCATGCCGTCGCCGAAACAATGATGAAAATTATAAAGGTGCAAAACGCCGTGCCTGTGACCCAATGCAAATTCAAGCAACCACCGAGGTTGCGGCAAAGGCTGCGGAGAATATTCGTTCGCTGGTGTTTTCATTAGTATCTACAATAACTAAAATTGACCTTACAAACACCACGCACCTACAACAATTTACAACCAGTATTGTCAAAATGAAAAAACTGGCAATAAAGTCAGACAACGCAAATGTGGCCAAAGCGATTATGTCATTGGAAACCTGCATGCAAAGCCTGAAGCACGACAAAGCTATTCCGCTTACCCTGCTCAGAGATCATTTGGAATGTATTGTGGTATTAAGCGGGACAGTAGGCGAAAACGAAACGGCCAGCCGTGAACTAATAGCAAATTTACGGTCATCTGTTACATCGATAAGCACCAATACCAAGGTTGCCTAACCGCAATATATTTATTTTAACCAATATCATTATCCTTAACAGTGTTTTCATCTGATTTTGCTACAACCCTATATTCAGAGGTAAAAATCTCTGATTTTAAAACAAAACCCGATCAACGGGTTAGAAATAAATGGAGTGATTTATGGCTGTCGATACTAACATGCCAGTCTTGGTGGTTGATGATTACAAGACAATGTGCCGCATTATGCGCAATCTATTGAAACAACTTGGCTTTAATAATGTGGACGAAGCTGCTGACGGCGCTGAAGCATTAGAAAAAATGCAAAGTGGTAAAAAATTTGGGTTAGTTATTTCTGATTGGAATATGGAACCTATGACCGGCTATGAATTGCTAAAACAAGTCCGAGCCGATGAAAAACTAAAGGGAACTCCCTTTATTATGATCACCGCCGAAAGCAAAACAGAAAACGTGATTGCGGCCAAACGCGCTGGCGTAAACAATTATATTGTTAAGCCATTTAACGCTACGACCTTAAAAGCAAAAATGACTTCAGTCTTAGGCGCATTTTAATATACTCCATCGACCCAAAAAGTGGACACCAATTTTTGGTTAAGTTGATGAATAACAGAGATAAAGTATACTAAAAATACGGTTAATTTAAGTTTTAGTATAGTAATTTTCCAAGGAAAATAAAATGCCAGCATTTGATGTAGCTACAAAAATTCGAGACGCTCTTGATGATATCAAGGCTACCGACCTTGAAGATCCACGCTTGATGGAAGTGTTAAGTTTAGCCGAGAACCTTGTCGATACGATGAAGTTGTTTTTTGGCTCGATGGATCATTCAGTTCTCGACGAATTTCAACATATCGGCCGATATATAAGCCGCACTCGTGATGAAATTGCAGCACTGCGTCCAAATGATATTCATGGCTCAAGAATACCCACCGCCGGCGCCGAACTTGAGGCCGTAGTTGGTGATACTGAACGTGCCACCGAAACCATTATGACCCTGGCCGAAGACGTAATGTCCGCTGATACAACGGACATGGTAGCTTACAAGGCTATGGTCGATAATTCGATGATGCAGATGATCGAAGCCTGTTCATTCCAAGATATTACCGGTCAAAGAGTTTCAAAAGTAGTTGCCACATTAGCGCACATTGAAGAACGGGTTGCAAAATTCTCAGAAGTCATGGGCGTTATGGATGCTGAATCCGAAGAAACTGACAAAGAAAAATGGCAAACTGAAAACCTACTGAACGGGCCACAATTAAACGGCCCTGCCACCGGTCAAGATGCTATTGATGCCTTATTCGATGGCGATGAAACAGCTTTAGGACAAGATGACATCGACAACATGTTTGATTAGGGTCTTGCATATACGAGGCATCATCTGCACTCGATAAGCGTTCACCAAGATAATTCTGCTATACCGAATTTTGCCATAGTCTGCTGTTGCTTAAAATCTAACGCCAGCTTCTCTGCATCAAGTTTTCCGCTCACACAGAGCGCATTGGCATGAATACCGGTTGCAACAAACAGGCAATCAAGTTTCGCCTCTTGCGCTCCTTTGATATCGGTACCAATACCATCGCCGATAGCCAAAATCCGCTTCGGTGGAATGGCTCTTCCAGTTAGCTGCTCAAGTTTGGCATAACAAAGCTCATATATCGGTTGGTGCGGTTTGCCGGCATATAATACCTCGCCGCCGATTTTTTGGTAAATTTGCGCCAAAGCCCCACCGCACCAGATACGTTGATCACCGATCATCACCTCGATATCCGGATTGGCACAGACCATTGGTAACTTGCGCGCCAAAGCCTGTTGCAAAAGATCATGATAATCAGCAGGTGTTTCAACCCGATCATTTATAAGGCCAGTACAAGAAATAAATGCCGCGTCCTCTAACGGCACCATTTTTAGTCCCAAGCCGTCATACAATGGCAGGTCTCGTTTCGGGCCCAAAATAAAAACCGGATCAGCAACCCGCGCCTGTAATAATGCTCTTGTGGCATCGCCTGAAGTTATAATTGCATCATAACAATCACTAGCAACACCAATATTGGCAAACTGCGCCGGTATTTCACTACTTGGACGCGGTGAGTTAGTGATCATTATTACTGATCCACCTTGTTTGCGAAACTGCTGCAAAGCATCGACACTGGCCGCAAATGGCTCCACACCATTGTGCAGAACCCCCCAAACATCACATAGAATTGCATCATAATTGCCGGCTATTTCTGACAGACCGTGAATTATTTTTGGTGTTTGTTTCATTAGAGCATTCCCAGCAAAAGTGGATCCGGTTTTGCGGCAAGAAATGCGACAAACAGATAATTAGGGCAAATTTCCGGTTCAAAGTGAACTGGAAATTCTCTAGCGGCAACTTAATTGGAACAACAGCAAATTCAAGTAATACCTAATAACCTTGCAAAATCCCGTATTTTATGTAAGTTATTGCCGGTAAGCGTGACGCTAAAGTCATTTGGGTAATGGGTCACCTCACCTCAGTTTAGGAGATGTGCAGATGACTATTCACCGCGTTTTTTTGGTACTGACGTTTATATTGGGATCACTAATTCCCTTTTCTGTCCAAGGACAATCAGATAAAATCATCTACCGTCAGTTACCTATACAAATGGCAATACCTAAGCCTACAGTTCGGATGACCAGATTTATCCCGGCCAAACACGGCTTGGCTTTTGCCAATACGTTTTCCAATAATTTCATTGACGAGTTTGACGTTAGCACTTCTGGATTGTGCGGTGGCATGGTTTATACTGCTCTGGATTATTATTATGCCAATAAAACGGTTTCGGACTGGCCTTATCCGCCTGCCGTCCACAAGCCCTTGCGCAAAGTCTTATATGACAGACAGGTAAATTCTTTAGAAGCAAATATGGATCGTTGGATAGATTTGTATTTCAATCCGTTTGGAAGAAGAAATTGGGATTTTTTCAATTGGGGTATGAATCTATCCCCCGGCGGGCAGTTACAACAATTAAAAGCATCTATTGACGCAGGAATTCCAGCACCCTTGGGTTTGCGCTCTTGTGACAAGAATTGCATTCAAGATCACCAAGTTATCGCGGTTGGTTATGAAATAGCTAGCGGTAAAACCACCGGACTTGCTGGTAAATCAGACAAAGTTAAAATCTTTATTTATGACCCGAACCACCCCGGACGCACCATGACCTTGGTTCCAGACTTTACAACTGGCCGCTTTGTCTATCTTGAATATCCCGATAGTGCCGAGAACCCGCGAAAAGGCTGGCGCACATATTTTGTTGATACCAAATACACCAAGAAACGCCCGCCGAATATCAACCCGGATCGTTTTCCCAATGATGGAAAAATCCGCGGGCTTGCAGTAGAGTTTCGCACCGGTAATGATGATTTGCGTGGCGGCAATGATAATGTGACCATATCTTTGGAATACCATGGGCAACGGGGTCAAATATTTGGAAATGTTAACGGCTCAAAACGCTGGATCGGCAATAGTTCCGAGTGGGTGCGGTTAAACCTACCCCGAGCAATGACACGCGGTGAAATTAAATCACTTAATATTTACGCCTCTTTTTCCGGAGGAGCTAGAGGTGATAATTGGGACATCAAAAACTTACAGGTTCGCGGTATCGGCAATGGCATCAATCAAACTTTATATAACAAGCCCAATAATTCCCGAGTGCTGGGTTTGATCCGTCTAACAGGCGATAATAAAAACTATACAGTTTGGATCAACCCGCGCCCGCCGGCACCTGCTAGAACAACTCCAGTGGTAAACGAGCCGTCTACACTAGAAAGAAATTTTGATCGCCCGGGTGCCTATTACAAATATCAGCCATTAAATTCTGCACTGGGTTTTCGTTATTGCCAGCGGCTTTGCGCCAAAGACACAAGGTGTAAGTCATATACTTATAAACAAAACCGCGCCGGCAAAAAATCTTGCGCACTAAAAGAACATATATATCCAAAACGCCGCGACACAACGGCTACTTCTGGCATAAAATTCAAATACTTAAACTTGCGTAACCCGAATTAGTTACCCTTAAATCATGCCAGTATCAGCTTAAAACTTTCCCGTTTTAAGCGCGGCGTGACTTGCATGCTTAATAATTCTTCTGCGCCAATTTTAGTCAGCAACTCCGCTGCGAATTTTCGATCATCACCGGATAAACTAGCCAAATGATCCAACACCCGTTGCAACATCCAAAGTGAAAACGGCAATACTGCCCGATCTTCTTCGACCCCGTCGATCTTATATTTATGAAATCCGGTAATTCGCGGAAGTTCTTTTGTATCGGGGTTTTCACTCAACCATTTTTTCAGGTCATCCAAAGTATCTAAAAGTATCGGTAACTGCTCACCGGCAAACATCCGCAAAATCGGCAGCAAGGTTTCTGGCACTTCATCATCAGCCAAAAATTCACCAGACAATGCCTGTTGCGGCGCATGGGTACGGCGGCACCAATCAGCCACTCTTGGTGCTATTTTTTCCATCATCGCACCAGAAGCCGGATCGCGATAATTATGTGCGTAAAGCGGCCCCAACAAACCAAAATCACCAATACTAGGCTGTGACCCTAACAAAAAATCGTGCTCGGCTAAATGCTGATCAAAAGTGCGCAAAAACGCCTCGTAGGTTTTTTCAATTGCGGGAGCCGTTTTCTCAGTTATACCCAAAAACGGCAGGCTTCCCTTAAATCGGCTGGCCAGTTTTTTGCCTAAGTCCGCCTGCTCTTGTTTGGATAATTCTGGCGCAGAAGCCTTGCCAAACTGGCCGTAAGCATAGTCCTCATTATACGTCCAGCGATAATGCATGGCCGAGATAAGTAACCATTCGTCACCAAACAGCTCCATGATCAACGCAACAAGTTTTTGCACCGGCGTATCCGGATAGACAGATGCCCCCGGCTCAGCATTTTCCACATAATCAATAATCTCAGAGCTGTCTTGAACCGTAGTATCATCAGGAGAGATCAGCACCGGAACCACCGGCCAACCGACCCGTGGCAATATGATACTTTTATAAACCTTCGCCGTTGAAAGCACTTCGCTAAACGCCACATTTTTCCAACGCAAATAGCCACGCACCTTGCCTGAATAAAGCGAAAGCGGCGCGGCTATTAACTGGTATGGCATTTCCTTTACGCCGCTTTTGCTTTGCCAAAACGCCCGTAAAACGTTTCGCCATTTTTAGCCATTTCACGAAGAAGATCAGGAACCAAATAAGCATCACCGGAGGTGGCGGCAAGTTCATCAGCAAGTGCTACAAAAGCTGCTGCACCCATAGTGTCGATATAGGACAATACTCCGCCGGTATAAGGGGCAAAACCCCAACCAAGGATCGAACCAACATCGGCCTCACGCGGATCGGTAACAATACCCTCACCCATGCAACGGGCGGCTTCTAATGCCATCGAGACCAAAATCCGGTCTTTGATAAATGCCGGACTTGGTTGCGGGTCTTGCAAGCCAGAAGTCGGCGCAAATTCCGACAGACCCGGCCACAGGCTTTTCTCGCGACCATCATAATCGTAAAAACCTTTGGAATTTTTACGTCCCTTGCGGTCATGGTTTTCAATCATTGAACGCAAAATCGGCGCGGTAGGGCCTTTGATTGCATCAGCACCCAAATCAGCTTCGGTTTGCGCAAGAATTTTATAACCAAGATCAATAGCAACTTCGTCTTGCAAAGAAAGTGGTCCTACCGGCATTCCAGCCATGCGGGCTGCATTTTCAATTAGAGCCGGTTTTACACCCTCAGACAGCAATGCCATGCCCTGTTCGATATAACGCATCACACATCTATTGGCGTAAAAACCTCTGGTGTCTGATACTACGATCGGGGTTTTGCGAATTCTGGTAACAAAATCCAAGGCGCGGCTAATCGCATAATCAGAAGTTTTATCACCAACGATCAACTCGACCAGCATCATTTTGTGAACTGGCGAGAAGAAATGAATACCGATAAAGTTTTCCGGACGAGAACTTGCTTCGGCCAAACCAGAAATCGGCAAGGTTGAAGTATTAGAGCCAAACACAGCCGTTTTCGGCAAGTGTTCCTCGGCTGCTTTGGTGATTTTAGCCTTTAACTCGCGGTTTTCAAACACCGCCTCAACCACCAGATCAACGTCTTTCATCACTGCATAATCAGTGGTTGGTGTGATCCGTGCCAAAATACCGTCGGCTTTTTCTTGAGTCATTTTGTTGCGCGAAACTCTTTTTTCCAACTCTTTTTGCGCAAACTCTTTACCCTTATCGGCACCGCCTTGATCAACATCAATCAAAAACACATCAATACCGGACATAGCGGATACATAAGCCACTCCCGCACCCATAAATCCGGCACCGATGACGGCAATTTTATTCACTGTACCTTTTGTCTGCCCCTCTGGTCTTGCGCCGCCCTTATCCAATGCTTGCTTTGACAAGAAAATAGAGCGGATCATATTGCGACTTTCTGGACGCATCATCAATTTGGTAAAATACCGGCACTCAATACGCAAACCGGCATCCATATCCACTTGCAAGCCTTCATAAACACAGGCCAGAATATAACGCTGTGACGGGTAATTACCATTAGTGTTTTTGCGCAACATTGGATTGGCCGCAGCAAAGGTTTGATAACCTGCTGGATGATACGGGCCACCACCGGGAATTTTGAACTTCTCCATATCCCATGGTTGTTTGGCATCAGGGTTGGCTTTAACCCATGCTTTGGCTTTTTCGATAAGTTCCGATGCTGGACATGTATCATGTAAAAGCCCAAGCAAATGCGCTTGTTCGACCTTGATCATTTTACCTTGTAGCATCAGATCAAAGGCATTCATTGCACCAATAAGGCGCGGCATTCTTTGAGTGCCACCACCACCGGGTAATACGCCAACCATGGCTTCTGGCAGGCCTAGCTTGATCTTTGGGTTGTCATTGGACGCAATACGGTAATGACAGGCCAAGGTGATCTCGAAACCACCACCAAGTGCCAGGCCGTTAATCGCCGCAGCTATTGGTTTGCCACAGGTTTCAAGTTTGCGGAAAATTTCGTTAATCCGAAACAGGCCTTTGTACAGCATCGCTGTACGTTCATCGTGGGGTAGTTTTTGCGAGTCGCCCAAAATTGAACCTAAGCCCGAAAGATCAGCGCCGGCACAAAACGCATTTGGTTTGCCGGTAACTACTGCGCCTTTGATTTTGTTATTACTGGCGACCTCGTCTGTCCATTCGCCAATTTCTTCCAAGGCTTCGGAAGACAGCAAATTCATCGTCACATTGGGGCTGTCAAAAGTAATCAACGCAATGCCATCAGCATCTATTTCAAGTGTAAAATGTTTCATCTTATTGTTCCTGCTTCTTATTTATTTTACGAGCGGTCATCTACTTAGACCGCCTCAATAATTGTTGCTGTTCCCATGCCACCACCAACACACAAAGTAGCCAAAGCGGTGGATTTTCCGGTGCGTTCCATCTCGTCCAACACTG
>JAKITZ010000274.1 GCA_021647805.1 Robiginitomaculum sp. | reverse complement strand
ACTGCCGGTGATGCAAAAGCTATCACAACTATCGATTTAGCAAACGCTAGTGTTATAGCATACGATAATCCGTAACCTACTCCAGCAACTAGTGCATTTGCTACCATGCAACACACCAAACTTGCGCCTGCTTGTTCCACACAGGCAATCGAGCCAACAATAGCAAATACAAATGTTATCACCATATGGGTGATCGCTAGATGCTCTAGTATCTCCGAGCCCGCTGCACCTTGTGCTAACTCCATCATTCCAACTGCACTTCCAGTTTGTAGGTCAACTGACCACCAAGCGGTATTTGATTCGTCAAACAAGTTCATTGCTTGATCCGATAGGTGCTCACGATAGGCGTTGGGCTGGTCAAGTTGCTCGAACGCGGAACCGCTATAAATTGTATTTTGTTGCTCCAAAGTGCGTGCGCCTTCTGTGCGTGTTTCCCATACCCCATGTTTAATTCCTGCTACGAGTGAAGGCGATAAAGTTGCCGCATTATTACGCTCAAATGACCAGCGTTGATTGGCAACAATGTCGGTCATTTCATAGAGACTGAAACCGGCATCTGAGTGATTAAAGCCTCGACGAACGGCCAATATATTGGGCTCGTTTAGGTAACTAACAATGTCATCCTGAAATTCAAAGCGGTCAAAAATGCTCCGTTTATGGGTCAATAATGCTGCTGTAGGGTTGCCCATGGCCTTAACGTATTTGTCCATCACCTCTTGGTCTTCGGCGTTGGGTTTGTTTTCAAAGTAGGACTGAAATTTTTGCAAGCCTTCGATAGCGCTGATCATTTTCTGGGATTTTTCATGTTGGTAGAATTGCTGCATCGGTGTGGTGGTCGCCACATCAATGTCCCAGCGTTGTAACAGACGCATCGCCGTTTTGTCGCGGTCTTGCATGGCCTTTCCATCAAAAATAACGCGCTCAATTTGACGGCGCTGGCCATTAGGCTTTTCGATGGTGAACTCTAACCAAACTTTGGTTAGTTGTTTGGTGTCACTTTTCTGTTCCGACTCTTTATTGAAACTTAAGCCACCTAATGCATCCGCCGCTTTCTGAGTTTTCTTATTCAATGTACTGAATATAGAATTCAAACCTGATAGTGAGTCAGCAGAATATATATTTCCTCGCAAATCAAACACTTTACCCTTCTCAGGAAGCTCCCCATCGACTTGCACAAAGAAAAAATGACTTTGTTTAAACATTTCTTCTGTGTCTCTCAGTAGCTCTGGCTTCATCATCGCATCAGAACCAATTTCGATACTGAGGGTATGGTTTAACAAGTTGGCGGTTGGTTTTTTCCATTGCCCGGTGATTGAATGTTTTTCGCCGGCTGAATTTTCTATCCAGATTTCCACAGAAAGCTGTTGCAAATCTTTAGAATTAACACTATTTTTTTCAAAAGAGCCTGGTATTAAATTCCATTTATTAGCGCCAGCATAAGCAGGGTGAATCTCAGTCCATTCCTCCCCTTGTGCTAAACGGTAACGCACCCAACGATAGGCGCGAGCGCTATTGTCAACATTGTTTTGAAATACTTGTCTGCCTTTTTTTAGTTGTTCAGCAGGAAGTTGTTTTAGAATTCTTTGAGCTAAGGCATCCGTCTCCGCCATTAACACCGATAGGCTTTCACCGTTCTCTTTTACCAACCTTTGCGCTTGGCTAAACATTTTTTTGGCAATGGCAGACTCACTTGATTCGAGGGTGTTTTGTAACTCGCTCAATTGCGGCATAGCGATGGTTAAGTTAAGTTCTTTAGCTTGCTCTACAGTTAGTTTACCGACCAATATTTCAGCTTCTAAGCCCGCATCGTTTAACATGCCTGCCAGCGTTATCGCTTGATCGTGGGAATTTCCTGCTCGACCAATTAATGTGCCCTTAGCCCCTCTAAGCACCCCATCATAGGCTTGATATACAATTTTGTTGGAAACAAATTCGATTATTTTATCCGTGTCATAATCCAGCACATCCAATAATTCTTCTTGATCAAATAAAGTTCTATAACGATCCTGTTCTTCTTTTAGGTAATCAATAAACTGAGCTTGCTGTTTTTCCGGCGATTGCGCGGGGATTGCCAATACACTCTGGCTAATTAGGCAACTGGTTAAAACCCAGCAAAGCATTCGTTGCCAATGTGCGCTTACTGGAGTCGGTTTGGTTTTTTTGTTGTTCATAGCCCTGCCTGCACGGTTAAAGTTTCGTTTGCGGTAATGACGATGGTTTTTGTAATCCCATTACCAAAATCAAGCTGGTAGCTCCCAGCTGGCAATTCTACTGGCTTGCCATTGCTGTAGTAATCGCCC
>JAKITZ010000039.1 GCA_021647805.1 Robiginitomaculum sp. | reverse complement strand
ATATACCGAATTTGGATTGGACTTTGAGTAATGCAATGGCAGGCTGACGGTTATGTTCTTAGCGTACGTCGCCATGGTGAAACCAGCGCAATAATCGAAGTTTTAACCCGCGAACATGGTCGCCGTGTTGGTTTGGTTCGTGGGGCTAGCGGCAAGAGATTACGCGGTTTGTTGCAGCCGGGAAACTTGTTGCAACTTACTTGGCGGGCGCGATTATCAGAACATTTAGGCATGTTTGCGGTCGAGGAAATGTCCTCAAATGTAGCTCCCTTACTTGATGATCCCTTGGCGTTGGCAGGTTTGCTGGGTGCTTGTTCTGTTCTGTGCTTGGCATTACCGGAGGGGCAGCAGCAGCAAACTATTTTTGATGCTTTTGCCGTATTGATCGATAATTTACTGCTATCCGAAATTTGGCCGGCTTTGTTTGTGCGGCTTGAAGTCGGTGTATTGTTAGAACTTGGTTATGGACTGGATCTTAGCAAATGCGCGGCAACTGGAGAGACTGTGAACCTTACCCATGTTTCGCCGCGCACCGGCAGGGCTGTGTCTAGCCAAGCTGCTGAACCGTATTTAGATAAATTATTACCGCTTCCTGCTTTTTTGCTAAATTCAGCAGAACCGCTAGCTAAAGATGATATTGGTAATGGTCTGAGGCTTACCGCTTATTTTTTGGAGCGAAGATTATTATGGCCAGTGAATAAACAACTGCCCGAAGCTAGAGGGCGTATGTGCGAACGACTTTTGGTGCAATAAAAGAGTCATGATGAAGCCTAACGAAAGAGACTAGACACACACCCGCGATGCACGGCATAAAGGCTTATCAATTCAAAGGATCAAAGCATGATCAAGTTCATAAAGAGACTTTTTGCCTGGTGGGACGGCGCGAGCATGGGGACATTGCTCACGATATTCCTCAAACATTCTTTTGTTGGTGAAGATGAATATGGCAACCGTTATTTTGAAGAGAAAAAGGGCAGTTTCGACGGCAAAAAACGTCGTTTTGTAACCTATAAAGGTTATGCTGATGCCTCGCGGGTTAGCGTTGATTGGCATGGCTGGTTACATCACACGTTTGACAAACCACCAACAGAGGAACCGCTTTTTCGCCAAAGTTGGGAAAAAGATCATCAACCAAACCTTACCGGTACAATTTGGGCTTGGCATCGCAAAGGTTCGTTGGCCAAAGATGGCAAACATGGTTCGAGCACCGGTGATTATCAGGCTTGGAACCCAGAAAACAAATGAAGGATCAACTAACAGAGACCATAGTTGGCTTATTCGTGTTGCTGGTTGCCGTAGGGTTTTCCTTCTATGTTTCATCGACAATCGGATCGGGCAGACAAGGACGCGCAATAGACTTGATCGCTAACTTTTCTTCTGCTGGTGGGGTAGCAACTGGAACTGATATTAGACTAGCTGGTGTTAAAGTTGGTACTGTTACCGATATCTCTTTGAATACTGATACTTATGAAGCCAAAGTTACGCTAAATGTGCGCGCTGACGTTCCTGTGCCAGAAGACTCGGTTGCCAAAATTGTTTCTGACGGACTGTTAGGTTCGGCTTATATTGCTATTGAACCCGGAGCCGAAGAAGAAATGATGCAGGCGGGGCAGAGCTTTGAATATACACAAGGCTCGGTAGATTTACTTGGGTTATTAGGACAATTTGCCGGCGGAAATTCTAATGAAAATTCTAATAATAATTCGGCAGAATAATATGCGTATATTTGCCAAAAAGGGTCACATTCCTACCCAAAGTGTTTGCTATTCGGTGGCAATGAAATTTGTTTTGTTATTTATGATTATTGGTTTTGGCGGATTTAGTGTTTCAGCTTTGGCGCAACAACAATTATCATCTGCGCCGGGAAAAAAAGTGATCTTGCGTGGATTGGATAAAGTAACTGCCAATACCATTGATTTTGAAATTGCTATTGGCCAAAGTTATAATTTTGGATCACTAACTATTGAGGCATCATATTGCCGCAAACGACCACCGGAAGAAACACCGGAGGTTTATGCTTTTTTGACTATTCTTGATCGAACAACTGATGGTGGCGGTAAAGAAACCGAAGGTTTGAATATTTTCAACGGTTGGATGTTTGCTTCCACTCCGGCACTAAACCCACTCGAACACCCAGTTTATGATGTCTGGGTTTTAGACTGTAAATAATTGGATTTGTTTTACTGATTCACCATTAGCTTGAAACAGTTAAGAGTGTTTTGAACCCGCTATGGATCGTCACCATAACCATTTTCGTCATCACACGATTTATTCGGGTGATCTAGTTTCCCTGTTATTATCTGTAAGCATCATTACCCCTCATCCCAACCTTCTCCCACAGGGAGAAGGAGTCTTGGTGGTGGTGTTTTGATATTAGACCGCGAGACAGAAGAAGGGTGAACAAGGGTCTCATTAGCACTACTGAGTAACCCTCAATTAGCAGTTATTGGCAAAGACTGCCCTTGCCTTAAGGGTTAAATGGCAAAGATTTAGCACTCACTGACCCTTACCGACACTTGGACAACGGGGATAAGTTTCAACCATGCCCGTGTTAACACCCATTTGCTATAATGGTGTTGCAGATGGATCGTACACGTCATCTTGCGGCTCTTTGACATGGTAAATACGCGAGAAGCCCAATGAAACATGAATTTTATGTAAGTGTGTGTAAATATTGCCGACAAACAACCAAGTTTTACTCTGAACCTTTTGAAAATTCATACATAGGGGAAAGTTTACAAAACTGGTGAATGGTTTTTATTTTGGCTTCTTTGAAAGAACTTAGCCAAAATTATTTGACTTTTAGGATTTGCAAAACTTGTTGTCCGTTCATGATTTTGTTGTCATCGAAAAATATCGGGGTTTGTTGTTTGGCTGTTTGTAATAATTGCAAATAACTATCGCGAGAAATTTCTATTGCTCCGAATTGCTCTAAGTGTTCGGTGATGAATTGAGTATCAAGCAAGCTAAAACCCTGTTTGATCAATCTGGCGCACAAATGAAACAAGGCGACTTTGCTGGCATCACGGGATCTAGTGAACATGCTTTCGCCAAAAAATGCGCCGCCTAATGTGACACCATAAAGGCCACCAACAAGTTCATTATCAAGATAACATTCCACCGAATGGGCGTGTCCTAATTGGTGTAATTGTTGGCACAGGTAATCAATTCCAGAGTTTATCCATGTTTGCTGCCTATCAGCAGCTCTTTCAGCGCACATTGCAATAACCGCAGCAAAGTTGTTGTTGGTCGTAACATGAAATCGATCGCTGCTTATGGTTCGAGCCAATCGACGCGGTAAATGCAGCTGATCCAATGGCAATATGCCGCGCATATCGGGGTCAATGATTGCGACACTATCCGAAGTTTGATCTTCGGCCATCGGAAATTGCCCTTTGGCATAAAGTGCCAACAATTCCGATGGTCCAAATGCCATTAGCCCTTTTGGCTTTCCAGCCAGTTCTCAAGCCAATGAATATGATAATTACCAGTTAGAATATCATCGTTCTCCAACAAGTCTTGAAACAATGGTAAGGTGGTTTCAATTCCAGAAATAATCATCTCGTCCAATGAACGCTTTAATCGCTGAATCGCTTCTTCACGAGTTGGAGCATGAACTATTAATTTCCCGATCAAACTATCGTAATATGGCGGGATCGAATATCCAGTATAAATCGCAGAATCGAGCCTAACCCCAAGCCCTCCGGGAGCATGGAACTCTTTTACCTTGCCCGGAGACGGAGTGAAAGTGCGTGGATGCTCAGCATTAATGCGGCACTCGATTGAATGACCGTTAAATTTTATATCCTTTTGGGTGAAGCCAAGTTCTTCACCAGCAGCAACCCGTATCTGCTCGCGAACTAGATCAATACCAGTAATCGCCTCGGTAACCGGGTGTTCTACCTGTAACCTTGTGTTCATCTCGATGAAAAAGAACTCGCCGTTTTCGTAGAGGAATTCGATAGTGCCAACACCAAGATAACCTATTTCAGAAATCGCCTTTGAGACAATTGCGCCGATCTTCTTACGATCAGCATCAGTTAAAACCGGGCAGGGCGCTTCTTCTAGGATCTTCTGGTTACGCCGTTGTAGTGAGCAATCACGCTCGCCCAAATGCACGACATTACCGTGACTATCGGCAAGTATTTGTATCTCCACATGGCGTGGTAGCGTCAAGTATCGTTCTAGGTATACCGTATCATCACCAAAGGCAGCCAGTGCCTCTGATCGGGCTGTAGAAACCGCTTCGCCTAGATCAGCCTCAGTGAGTGCCAGCTTCATACCCCGTCCACCGCCACCTGATGCAGCTTTGACCAATAATGGAAAACCAACTTCCTTGGCCACTCTCATTGCCTGTTCCTTGTTGGTAATTGCGCCTTTAGATCCGGGAACTACTGGAATCCCAGCACCCATAACCGCTTGTTTGGCTGTGATTTTATCGCCCATTACTCTGATATGTTCGGCGGTGGGGCCAATAAAGGTTAGACCATGAGAGTTTACAATATCGGCAAACCTAGCGTTTTCCGACAAAAAACCATACCCCGGGTGAATTGCATCGGCATTGGTTATCTCGGCTGCGGCCATAATGGCTGGAACATTCAGGTAACTTTGCGCCGGTGATGGCGGGCCAATACAGACACTTTCATCAGCAATCAAGACATGTTGTGCATCGCGGTCAGCGGTGGAGTGTATGGCCACTGTTTGTATGCCCATTTCTTTACAGGCACGATGAATACGAAGCGCAATCTCGCCACGGTTTGCAATTAGAACTTTTTCAAACATTTATTGTCAGCCTATCCAATAACTATCAAAGCTTCGTCGAACTCTACTGGTTGCCCGTCGCTAGCAATTATTTCCAGTATTGTACCTGATTTGGTGGCGGCAATCGGATTAAATGTCTTCATTGCCTCGATAAGCATCAAAGTATCGCCTTCAGCTACACTATCACCGACTTTGATGAATGCAGGTTTACCCGGCTCTGGTGACATGTACGCTGTGCCAACCATTGGTGAGCGAACGGCTCCGGGGTGAGCTGCCATATCAACGGCACTATCAGGCGCCGGGGTCTCCGGTGCCATTGGTTGCGGTTGCGCCATCGGTGTTGAAGGCATTGGAATTGCCGCGCTAACTATTTGTTTGGCTGCTTTTCGGCTAATTTTGATTTTCAAGCCGCCGCGTTCAACGTCAATTTCGCTAAGATCTGTATCACGCAGTATTTGCGCCAGTTCACGAATTGTCGATAACTCATTTTTACCAAGGGTTGGTTTGGAATTTGTTGCCATATCACTCATTTCCCGTTGTTAATTTGCTTGTTTTAGCGTTTTGATGATCGATGTTAATGCCATATCATAACCTATTGCGCCAAATCCGAAAACACCTGATTTAACGGCAGGGCTAACATAATTCACTTGACGAAAGGCCTCTCTTGCTGCTGGATTTGATAAATGCACCTCTATGCTTGGTATTTCAAGCATTTGTAAAGCATCAAGTAGTGCGACCGAGGTGTGGGTGTACGCGGCAGCATTTATGATCAAGGCACTGGCCGCATCAGATGCCTCTTGTACCCATGACACCAATTCACCTTCAAGGTTGGTTTGTTTGAAAACTATCGATATTCCTGCAGATTGACCTAATTCGTTGCAAGAGTTTTTAATTTCGCCAAGTGTTGTTGAACCATAAAATTTTGGCTCACGCTTACCAAGCCGGTTGAGGTTTGGGCCGTTTAGGATATAGATTGGTTTGATCATGCTCTGCCTTGAAATTATGCGTTGGTTTGTAAGGGGAAAATGACTTTTGGGCAATAGTGGTAAGTAAAACTGTTTCAGGTATACTAAAAATACTGAATTAAATCGTATTTTTAGTATACTTTCTCTTTGCTATCTATCAACTTAACCAAAAACCGGTGTCCACTTTTTGGGTCGATGGAGTATGAAATGAATATTACCCTAAATGGCGAACATAAAGAGATTGCCTCAGAGGTAAATGTAACAGAATTATTAAATGATCTGTCGCTAACTCCAGCCAAAGTTGCTGTTGAACGTAATTTACAGATTGTTCCACGCTCAGTTTATAGCAAAATTATTATACAAGATGGTGACCGTATTGAAATCGTCAGATTTATTGGCGGCGGTTGAGAACCCGGAGAATATGCAAGTGCAAGATAAACCTTTGACTATTGCTGGCCGAGTCTTTGGCTCACGGCTGATTATTGGAACTGGAAAATACAAGGATTATCAGCAAAATGCCGATGCTTTGACTGCAAGTGGTGCAGAAATTGTCACTGTCGCCATGCGGCGGGTGAACTTATCTAGTCCAGATGAGCCAATGTTGGTCGACTTCATAGATCCGAAGAAGGTAGTGTTTTTGCCAAACACGGCTGGGTGTTTTACCGGCGAAGATGCTGTTCGCACCTTACGTTTGGCTCGTGAAGCCGGTGGTTGGTCATTGGTTAAACTTGAGGTTTTGTCTGACCCAAAGCATTTATACCCTGACATGACGGAAACCATGCGAGCGGCTGAAATGCTGATCAAAGATGGTTTTGACGTGATGGTATATTGCTCTGATGATCCGGTGTTTGCCCGTAAACTAGAAGACTTGGGTTGTGTTGCCATTATGCCGTTGGGTGCGCCTATTGGCTCCGGCCTTGGTATACAGAACAAGGTCAATATACGCCTAATCGTCGAGCAAACTAGCGTTCCTGTGATTGTTGATGCCGGTGTCGGCACTGCATCAGAAGCAGCCGAGGCTATGGAGTTGGGTTGCGATGCCATCATAACCAATACCGCGATTGCTGAGGCCACAGATCCAATACGAATGGCGCGGGCAATGAAACATGCGGTTATCGCCGGGCGTGAGGCGTATCTTGCGGGGCGCATGGCTCGCAAGCTTTATGCGGATCCATCTAGTCCTTTGGGCGGGCTTATTTGATTAATTACTATCAAATACCAAGGTAAAACTTATGGCGGTTACTGGTGTAATTGACGATAATCCAGCTAATTCTTGTAGTTTTTTCAAGCCAGCAGAAAATTGGAAATCATCTGCATGAACTGCTATCGGCTTTGCGCTAGTTATGATTACTTGCCCTTTTTGTGCGGAGCTTGCTATAAAGAGAACATCGTAAGTAGCTGAAATTCCATGTAAATCAACTGTAACTTCAGTTTGCAGAGTATTCCTTGTTCCCGTTGTGATTTTTCCAATTAACTCATTATCCAGTTGGGTGGTTATCGTCGCCACTGGCCACTTTTCTATTTCAAACAAGTATTGACCCATACGTGAATTCCTTATGGGAATTCCGGTTTCGATGTCGCCAGGCGCAAATGTAATGGTAATCTTACCGGTATTTGACACGATACCACCTTGTAGGCCAATGGTGAAAACCTCACCGACATCTTCTGCTTTCACTGCGAACAGCGATATTTGCGAATCTTCTGTAACCAGCGACCAAGATTTTGTATTTGTCGATTGTTGATCCACTTGGCAGCCAACTAAAAAGAGCATGGCCACCAACAAGGTGGTTATTGCTGTACTTGATATGTTGAAAATTCTCTTCACGTTTCTTCCTGAGATTGATCAAAAATTTGCTGTAACTGATCAGTATTAGCACCATGCACCAATACGCCATTGGCGATAAATGCAGGCGTGCCATCGATATTCAATGATCTGGCCAGCATCATAGTTTCTTGTAAATGGCTTTTGAATGCCGCGTCATTGTTTTCCATGACTGCCCGCATTGCCTGTACGTCTACTCCTGAACTTGCGGCAAGCTCATCGATGCGCGCGCTATCAAAGCTGCCATCATTAGCCATTAAAGCATAGTGAAACTTCTTAAAGACTTCCGCCCCTTGTTGCCAAGCGGCCATTGACGCTAAACTTGCTTCTTGTGATCCCGGTGCGCGTCCTTCTAGTACTGGAAATTCCTTATAGATAATGCGTACTTCACCGGGGTTGTTTTCCAGTAATTCCTTTGTCCAGTTGGCAGCCAATTTGCAATAACCACAATTATAATCATAAAACTCAACCAAGACAAAACTGGCGTCAAGGCTACCAACTACCGCGTCCCGCTTGTCGTTAAATAATGCTGGGCCAGCATTAACCAGAGCATCTTTTGAACTTGCTAGTTCTTGCATTTCACGTGCGGTTTGCAAGGCTGTTATCACATCTTCAAGCATTTGCGGGTCGTTGAGCATGGCTTTTTTGACATAGGCACTTGCTTCATCAATTGGCTGATATGCTTCATTATTAGTTTTAAGTACGGTGAAAACCGCACCAAAAGAGACGATTGCAGAAACAATTGCGGACAATGCGATAATTTGTATTGATGGTCGGTTCATGGAAAAGCCTATAAGATTATCGTGTTATGAAATACTGTTTGGGTAAGAGGTTATAAGGCGTTTTATCGATTTGAAAAGCCGGTATTAGGTATATTTCCGCTAATGACCGCCACTCTTTCTTTGTGATCGCATGTATTTACGAATTTGCGGATCAGCGGCAATCACCAGCAATATATCATTGGCTCTGCGCCATTGCGGAGTATTGGGTTGCAGGTCTTGTTTTGCTCGCTGGGCAAAGCTCATAGCTCTGAAATAATCGTGCATGGCATAGGCTTGCTCTGCGGTTGCTAGCTTTGCTAGTCCAAGTTCACCAGTTTTTTCGTGTAATACTGAAACTTGATACCAGGCAAAAGAACTTCCAGGCTCATAACGTATTACAAAATCAAGATGTTTCTTTGCCAATTTCAAATCTTCTGGTTTGTTGCTGGCGACCAAAGACTGAGCAAGGTTTAAATGCAAAAGCGGCAAATTTGGTGCTAAATCAACTGATTTTTGGTGATAATAAACTGCTTGTTCCGCTTTGCCTGACTCGAATAAAACTTGACCATAAAGTTCATTAAAATAAGGATTATCTGGTTGAATTTCGATTAGTTCCCCAATTTTCTCTAGCGCCAGTTTGGTAGAGGCTTCTTGGTAATATGCAATGGCTCTAGCATATTTTGCAGGCAGGCTTTGGTCTGTTTCTGGGTATTGCTGGAATACTCGTTGGGGTTTATCCAGAAACCCAATAATTTTTGCTTGAATCATTTTGAAGGCAAATATTTCCTGCTCGCTATCGAGAGCGTCAACGTACCGGGCCGCATTGACTTCGATGGCTAAAGAATCAATTCGATCAGAAGATAACGGATGAGTGCGAAAGTAAGGAAACCGCCTAGCTCCACTCATCACTTCTTGAAATCTGAACCGTTCGTAAAATCTGATCAGTCCTTTGCCCGATTGCCCACTAGTTTCCAGGAAATTAGCTGCTGCTTGATCAGCCGAAGCTTCTTGTATTCTGCTATGAGTAAAAAAAGTTAGGGTGCCGAACTTGTTGGCACTACCTATCAATGCCATTGCGGCTTGCGGCTCGCCAGCAACGGCGGCCAATATACCTAACCCCATAGTAAGAATCATTGGCCGCGCAGCTTTAGACATAGCATCTGATGATCTAGCAAGGTGGCCGCCCGATATATGCGCGGCTTCATGGGCGATCACGCCCTTTAGTTCATTAGGGGTTTCTGCTTGTAGGATTATGCCAGTGTGCAGAAACATTTTTTGCCCTCTTGTGACAAAAGCATTCATCGATCTGTCGTTGATGATATAAATGTCCACATCAGGAGCATTTAACCCGGCTGCAACGAACAGCGGGTCGGAGAATTGCCGCATTAAACTTTCTATTTCTGCATCACGGATTGTACCTTGAGCTTTGGCAGCAGAGCTTAAAAGTAGCGTAACAGTAATAACTGCTACGAAAAGTATGATGATGAAACGCCATAAACTTTGCATGGCTTATACTCCTCAAGAACAATTCCACCGATAATGCTATTATTATTTAACTTTATCAATGAGGCAAGAGAAAGGCATTAGATGGAAATTTGTTTTGCAACAATTTTTTGTGATAATACCTATAAGGGTATGAAAAGCATCAAGGTCAGCACTTAAAAAGCATTTTTTACTGTTCGGGTTTTTCTCACAGGATAAATCTTAAAAAGACTCGTCACAAAAGAATATTGTTTTTCACGTACCGGTAAAGTAATGCTTTGGAAAAACCCATGTTTCATTGGTTTTAACCTATATTAACCATGTCAAAGAGCCGCAAAATTGCGAATTAGAGCCATCTGCAACACCATTATAGCAAGCACAATCGTTGCGAGTGTACTTGAGACCTACCCCCGCTGTTCAAGGGTAGGTAAGTGCAATTAAGTGCTAATTGTTTGCCAATTAAGCCTTAGTTTATGGGCAGTCTTTGCCGATGATTGCTAATTAAGGGGTAAGCAGTAGTGCAAACCAGACCCTTGTTCACCCTCCTTTTGTCTCGCGGTGAAATGTCAAAATATCACGAGAAGGACTCCCTTCCTTATGGGAGAGGGGTGAGGTGAGGTGAGGTGAGGGTCTTAATATTGATGACAGCAGTCCAAAACTCACCTGAACCAAGATGAACAAATCCGTTCATCAACGGTTCAGTCGCCAAGTAATAGATTTGTTTTTGAGAACGGGGCTCGTCATTTCGTCCCTCGCATGAGCGCCGGGTTCAGAACGGTTGGTAACAACCACATTAACGTCAGTTCCAGAATATTGGAACTGGCGTTTTTTGTTGTAAACGAAATCAACGGTTTCTCTTTTGCCAGCAATCAGCTAATCAAGATATTATGACTAATCGCATAAGAGGTTTGCCAATGGCCAACAAAATTTTTGAAAATGCTGAACAAGCATTGGACGGTTTATTATTTGATGGCATGACCATTATGGCTGGTGGGTTTGGGCTTTGTGGAATTCCGGAAAATGCCATTGCCGCGATTAAAAGTTCCGGC
Source organism: Robiginitomaculum sp. (assembly GCA_021647805.1). GTDB lineage: Bacteria > Pseudomonadota > Alphaproteobacteria > Caulobacterales > Maricaulaceae > Robiginitomaculum_B. Next base: position 2,644 of record JAKITZ010000039.1, on the reverse strand, counting down.
GTTAAAGACCTAACGGTAATTTCAAATAATTGCGGAGTTGATGGTTTTGGGCTTGGGATTTTACTTGATGCCAAGCGGATCAGGAAAATGATTTCGTCTTATGTTGGTGAAAACAAGGAGTTCGAGCGACAATATATTGCTGGCGAACTGGAGTTGGAATTTAACCCGCAAGGAACTTTGGCTGAACGCATACGCGCTGGCGGTGCGGGAATTCCCGGATTTTTTGTTAAAACCGGCGTTGGAACTATTATTGCAGAAGGTAAAGAGCATAAGGAGTTTGATGGCGAAACCTATATGATGGAAACTGGACTTAAGGCCGATATTTCAATCATAAAGGCATGGAAGAGCGATACCGAGGGTAATTTGATTTACCGCAAAACTGCCAGAAATTTCAATCCAATGATGGCAACTGCCGGCAAAATTACTATTGCCGAAGTTGAAGAAATTGTCGAATTGGGGGAGCTTGATCCGGAAAATATTCACACTCCGGGAATTTATGTACAGCGGGTGATCAAGGGTAAGTTCGAGAAACGTATCGAGCAAAAAACAACCCGTAGCAGAGGAGACGCTTAAAATGGCTTGGACTCGCGATGATATGGCGGCTCGTGCCGCGCAGGAATTACAAGACGGTTTTTATGTCAATCTTGGTATTGGAATACCGACTTTGGTGGCCAATCATATTCCTGACGGGATTGATGTGACCTTGCAATCTGAAAATGGAATGCTTGGCATGGGGCCGTTTCCGTTTGAGGACGAAGTTGATGCTGATCTGATAAATGCCGGCAAGCAAACCATTACCGAATTACGCCGCACCAGTTATTTTTCTTCTGCCGACAGCTTTGCGATGATCCGTGGCGGCCATATTGATTTGTCGATATTAGGGGCAATGGAAATATCCGAGGGCGGCGATATTGCTAACTGGATGATACCGAAAAAAATGGTCAAGGGCATGGGCGGTGCTATGGACTTGGTAGCCGGAGTAAAACGGGTAATAGTGGTGATGGATCATACCAATAAAGCCGGTGCGTCCAAATTGTTACGCAAATGCTCATTACCGCTTACCGGACAGGCTTGTATCAATCGGGTGATAACCAATTTGGGTGTTTTTGACGTAGTGGATGGCGGCTTGAAAGTGGTCGAGATTGCTCCTGATGTCGAAATGACACAAATTGTCGCCAGTACAGAAGCTAATCTTGTAGAGTAATGCCGTTTTCGACCCAAAAGTGAACACTAGTTTCATGTAAGTTGATGGGGCGTTAAATTAAATTGTATGCAAAAATTAGAGTTTCCGGGTGTTTTTAGATAATAGGAAAGAGACGGGATCAGGTTGATTAATATTTTGGTCTCACCAATAAGCGCGATACACCGTAGACAAGGGCTAGGGCATATCCGTAATCGCCGGTATGATATGCTCACCGACAATTTCGTTTCGCCAACGCCCCCAAATTCCACCCATTCGGTAATTTCCGCCCGTAAAGGCAACAGCAAGCTCAAGTTCCGGGACGATGATCAAGAGTTGGCCACCATTGCCACTTGCCTCGTACGATATATAGCGTCGCTCGCCGACCGCGACCGTGTCCACGCGCCAGATATAGGCTTGCGAGCCGCCGAAATAATTGTTCCCGAAGGCCTCAGGGGTCATTCCAGTTGTTTCTGTGGAAATTGCGAGCCGAGGTATTGTTGATTGTCTGACCCAGTCTTTGTCAATAACCTGCTTACCGTTCCAGGCGCCGTTAGCAGCGAACACCGCGCCGATTTTCAGGATGTCGCGTGGCCGCATATAGGCGCCGCCGCCCAGATAACCCTCACCGTTCGGCGCCAGAGTCCAATGATAGGACCCGAATTTTAGAGGTTTAGCGATTAGACGATCAAACAATTCGTAGACGGATGCCCCGCCTACCGCGTTTAGACTGGCTCCGACCAAGTTAGCGCTGCCGGAACAATAGGCGTACCGCACGCCTGGGTCATGCAACACTTGAAGCTGTGCGGTGTACAGCCAATAATCTTTTTCGTCTTGTTGTTCCCACATTCGCGATTCTGAACCGATCGAATCAGAATTCGCGTCGCAATCCAGACCACTGGTGAACGTCATTAAATGACCAAGTGTGATGTCGGCCTTTCGCGGGTCGTCGATCGGCTGCCCGGCACGCCCAAGAATGTCCGTGATCGGACGGTGCGTAGCATCGATCGAGTAACCTTGCTGTTGCAGTGCTCCGATCATGACTGACCCGAAAACTTTTCCCAAAGACCGTACATCGTGCCGGGTTTTGCGGTCGTGACCAAAGAAATATTCCTCAAAAACAAGCTGTCCGCGCCGCGCCACGAGCAGTGAGTGAATCATTTTGGGTCGTCGGCTCCGCGGATCAGCGCTTGCAAGCTCTGCTGTTAATGCCTGAAGAGCAGCAGGATCAAAGCCGGCTTCTTCGGGCGCGGCGACCACCCAACCATCATCAAGCTGGGACAGCGGCGTAGGGTGTGCCAACGGGTCGTGAGTTTTACGGCTATAATAGCCTGCTGTAAGCATATCGGTAGCAGGCTTAAGCAAGATCGCGTCGTCGAAATTATCATGGTCAAGTAGGAGTTTTCTTTTTTCAGGTTGCGCCAGATTGTGCCGACTTTCGCGCTGCACGCTGCCGCTCACCAG
>JAKITZ010000273.1 GCA_021647805.1 Robiginitomaculum sp. | reverse complement strand
CGGAAAATATTATCAACAAAGAACAACACGTCCTTGCCTGCTTCATCCCGGAAATCCTCGGCCTGCGCCAATCCGGTCAAAGCAACCCGCGCTCTTGCACCTGGAGGCTCGTTCATCTGGCCATAAACCAATGAACAACGGCTTTCACCACCGCCGCCTTCGACATTCACATTACTTTCGATCATTTCCCAATAAAGGTCATTACCTTCACGGGTACGCTCACCAACACCGGCAAACACTGAATAGCCAGAGTGAGCTTTTGCGATGTTATTGATCAGCTCCATAATCAGAACAGTTTTACCAACACCGGCACCACCAAACAGGCCAATTTTACCACCCTTGGCATAAGGACAAAGCAGATCGATAACTTTAATACCGGTCACCAACATTTCTGATTCGGTACTTTGATCAGCAAATGCCGGAGCATCTTTGTGAATTGATCCGCGAAATTTTGAAATAATAGGGCCAGCTTCGTCAATTGGCTCGCCAATAACATTCATGATCCGTCCCAATGTGGCAGGACCAACCGGAACCATGATCGGCTCACCTTTATCGGCAACCGGCGTACCACGAACAAGACCCTCGGTCGCGTCCATAGCAATACAACGAACGGTGTTTTCACCAAGATGCTGGGAAACTTCTAGCACAAGGGTTTTACCCTCATTGGTGGTTTCCAGCGCGTTTAGAATGTCTGGTAATGTGCCGGTAAATTCCACATCGACAACCGCGCCAATGATCTGCACAATGCGACCAGTTGCTTTAAGGGTTGTTGGTTTTTTAGCAGCAGGTTTCTTAGCTGGAGCTTTTTTTGTTGCAACTTTTTTCACAGCAGCCTTTTTAGCCGGAGCCTTCTTGGCTGCTGCTTTTTTTGTTGCTGGTTTTTTCGTGGTGGCCATATCTTTTCACCTATTCCTAAATAGCTTCTGCACCGGCAATGATCTCGATCAATTCAGTCGTGATCATGCTCTGGCGTTTTCGGTTATATTGTAAAGTAAGTCTATCAATCATCTCGCCGGCATTGCGCGTGGCATTGTCCATGGCGGTCATTTTAGCACCCATTTCTCCGGCGACATTTTCTAATAAAGCCTGAAATATTTGGGTTGTAAGGTTTCGCGGTAATAGAACTTGTAAAATTTCCTCTTCGTCCGGCTCATAAGTATAACAAGCACCACGAAGATCGGTTAATGGGGTATTCTCATCAAGCCCGTCAATTGCCGGGATTATAGTTTGAGCGGTTGGAACTTGGCTCATCACGTTCTTAAACTGCGAATAAACCAAGGTGCAGACATCAAATTCACCAGCTGCGAACATTTCTAATATTTTGCTAGAAATTGAAGCCGCATGAGTATTTTCGATCACTTTAAATTCGCGCAAAGAAATCATTTCAAGTATTTTCTTTGAATATGTGCGTTTGATCTGCTCATAGGCTTTGCCGCCAACGCAAAGGATTTTTACCTGCTTGCCTTCACTAATTAGCTTAGAAATAAGTGCTTTGGCTTTTCTGGCAATCGCACCGTTAAAACCACCGCACAGGCCACGATCGGCACTGGCTACTACCACAAGATGAGTTTTGCTCTTTCCGGTGCCAACCAATAATTGCGGCGCACCTGGCTGATCCGCCATCGAACTGGATAAATTGGCGACAACCGTATTCATGCGATCCGCATAGGGGCGTGCATTTTCAACAGCTTCTTGCGCTCGACGCAATTTAGCCGCCGCCACCATCTGCATGGCTTTGGTGATCTTTTGCGTTGATTTTACGCTGTCGATCCTATTGCGAAACTCTTTAAGGGAGGCCATGAAAAATTGTCCTTACAGGTCGGATTTATGCAAATGCAGAGGTAAAGGTCTCAAGTGCAGACTTAAGACGCTTTTCAAGATCAGCACTTAATTCGCGAGTGTTGGTTATGTCTTTCATGACATCTGCATGATCGGCATGCATGGTGCGAAGTAACTCAGCCTCGAAACGACCAACGTCCGCAACAGGAACCTTATCAAGAAAACCACGGGTTCCGGCATAAATCGAACAAACCTGCTCGGCCAAAGATAATGGTGAAAACTGCGGTTGTTTTAGCAATTCAGTCAAGCGCTCACCACGGGCTAACATGGCTTGGGTGGACGCGTCCAAATCAGAACCAAATTTGGCAAAGGCTGCCATTTCACGATATTGCGCCAATTCACCCTTAACCGGGCCGGCAACTTTTTTCATTGCCTTGGTTTGTGCAGAAGAACCCACACGACTAACCGATAGGCCAACATTTAACGCCGGACGGATACCTTGATAGAACAAGTCGGTCTCAAGGAAT
>JAKITZ010000272.1 GCA_021647805.1 Robiginitomaculum sp. | reverse complement strand
GCCGCCATGACCAATACTTTGGGCAAGATGCAAAGATGGGGATATGTGGATATTCGCAAGAACCCAAATGACAGCAGAGCAAAACTGGTCAACCTTAGCGAAAAGGGTATAGAAGCCTATCAAACTGCCTTTGAAGCAATGATTCCTGTTATGCAACAAATGTTAAAAGATGTTGATACCGAAAGCATTATTGCATTGGAACCAGGACTACGCGACTTACGAATTAAACTGGACGCAAGCCGGGATTAGAAAGGAGGTTCTCGACTTTCCAACGAATGCCAAATCCGGACAATGATTACTCTTTCATCCAAAATGCGGTACCGAACTACAAAGCCGCCTGCACCAAAGCGGGCAAATATTTCTCGAAAATCAGAGCTGGAGAGCCGCTTGCGACCAGCCTCTGGGAATTCATATAAGATGTCTACTGCATGAAGAATTAATTCGATTGCCCGTTTCGCTGCATCGGCATTTTTCTGGAAAAGAAATTCGTAAAGACGCTTCAAATCACCCTTAGCGGTGTCGGTCCACTGGACAGGCTTCATTTAGCTTGGCGAGATCTGATCATTTCTACCGCCCAAGTTTTTACGTCTTCATGAGAATATGATTTACCTGTAACCAGAAATTCCTGCCAACGTTCATCCAGCAACTGATCCTCTGCCTCAACGGCTTCCTCATAAGACAAATACCGTTCGACGGCTTGCTTCATCAGATAATGTGGGGAACGATCACGCTTTTTCCCAAGCTTTTTCAACCGCTCTTGCGTCTCCGCATCAATGCGCAATCCCACTGTTTGAGTAGTCATAATTTAATTCCGATACCTGTTGCACAAAGTATAACATAAAAACCAACACAGCACCAGAACCTATCTAAACAACTTATAACTGTTTAATATACTCCATCGACCCAAAAAGTGGTACCGGTTTTTGGTTAAGTTGATGGATCACAAAGGTAAGGCATACTAAAAACTAGGGTTCAATTCAGGTTTTTAGTATGCTAATAAACATTAGCAAATTTCATTACGTGCTAGGCGTTTTCAGGCTTCTTACAAATCAAACAATAACCGATCGGGATTCTCTAAGCACTCTTTAACCCGGATAAAAAACGTCACTGCACCTTTACCATCAACCACGCGGTGATCGTATGAGAGAGCAATATACATCATTGGCCGAATGACAATTTCATCATTCACCACCATTGTGCGTTTTTGAATGGTGTGCATTCCCAAAATACCCGATTGTGGAGCATTTAGGATCGGCGTTGACATCAACGAGCCATAAACCCCACCGTTAGAGATGGTAAAAGTAGCCCCGCTCATATCAGCCATGGTTAGTTTTCCATCTCTGGCTTTGGCTCCCATATTGGCAATGGCTTGTTCAACCCCGCCCATGGATAGTGCATCGCAATCAGTAATTACCGGAACCACCAAACCTTTTTCGGTGCCGACAGCTACACCAATATCATAATGATTTTTGAAGATCAGAGTATCGCCATCAATTTCGGCGTTTACTTCGGGAATATCTTTTAAGGCCTGCACACAAGCTTTGACAAAAAATGACATGAAGCCCAATTTAATGCCGTGTTTTTTTACGAACAGCTCTTGGTATTTTTTGCGCGATGCCATAATTGCCGTCATATCCACCTCGTTAAAAGTGGTAAGGATTGCCGCTGTGTTTTGCGCTTCTTTTAATCTTCTGGCAATGGTTTGCCGTAAACGAGACATTTTCACCCGCTCTTGGCGCGGGCCAGTTTCAACGGCAATAACCGGCGCGCTTGTCGGAGTTTTTGCCGCCGCAATAACATCACCCTTAGTAATTCTTCCGGCTTTACCGGTGCCAGCAATAGTGCTTGCATCAACTCCGGTTTGTGCAATTTTACGCGCCGCCGAGGGCATGGTCTTAATATCGCTAGCAGGCTTTGCTGCGACCGGCTCCGGTGTTGTAGCAGGTGTTGCTGTTGGCGCAGGTGCTTTGCCAGCGCCGACCTCTAACACCGCAAGCAATGCTCCGATCTCGACCTCGTCACCTTCTTGTGCAACGATTTTGCTCAACACCCCGTCTTCAGGTGCAGATACTTCAATGCTTACCTTATCAGTTTCTAACTCGACCAGTATTTGATCTTTGACCACCGCCTCACCTTCGGATACTGACCAAGAGGCAATAATGGCTTCGGTAACGGATTCGCCCAATACAGGCACTACAATATCGGTCATTTTTTAAGTTCCTTAGCAAATGCAAGATCAAGAAAAGCTTCTAGTTCGGCCAAATGGAATTTCATCGCACCGGTTGCTGTTGAGGCCGAAGCTTTGCG
>JAKITZ010000271.1 GCA_021647805.1 Robiginitomaculum sp. | reverse complement strand
CGGTAGGGGGGCTAGCCACCGTGTCCGGGGCAAGACCGGCGTCTTTAATCGCTTCTTCGGCGGCAATCCAGCACCATTTAGAGGCATCAGCCATGAACCTGGCAATGCGTTTGTCGATGCGCCCGGTAAGGTCAATATCCGGCATGGCCTTTACTTGGCAACGAAAGCCGAGTTCGGCAAAATCTGCTGCTGCAGTTACTCCGGATTTTCCAGCCCGCAAAGAGGCGTGAACTTCGTCGGCATTATTGCCAATACTGGATACAATACCAATTCCGGTTATAACAACTCTGCGCATTAGTTTTCCTCGTCTGATTTTTTAAGTGGCTGGAACACTCCAACCCGTAAATCTTTGGTGGTATAAATTTGTTTTCCATCAGCGAGCATCTCGCCATCGGCAATGCCTAAAACTAGGCTACGGTTGATAATTCTCTTTATGTTGATCTTGTATGTTACCAGTTTTACGTCTGGAGTTACTTCACCCCTGAACTTTACTTCGCCAACACCTAATGCCCGTCCTTGGCCTTTGGCGCCACTCCACCCAAGGTAAAAACCAACCATTTGCCACAAAGCGTCCAAGCCAAGACAACCGGGCATTACCGGATCGCCGGAAAAATGGCACTTAAAAAACCAAAGATCAGGGTTTACGTCCAATTCGGCCTGCATGAAGCCTTTGCCGAAATCACCGCCCTCGTTTTGCATATTGGTGATGCGATCCATCATCAACATTGGCGGTAATGGTAGTTTAGCATTACCCGGCCCGAATAAACTATCATTACCGGAGCGGATCAATTCGTCATAGTTATAGCTGTTCTTTGGTTCAAACATTGGGGTTCATATCCTAAACAGAAGTTTTTTAATTCTGGGAGTCACTATTTTTGCAACACAGTACTTCATTAACACGGCTATAGTTCACGCTCAAGTATAGTGTGCAGGGCAGGTGGTGAATATGTGTTTTAAGAGCCGGTATCTCCCCAAAGATCAGCAGCGATTATCCAGCCAGTTTGATCTTTGATCCGTACCTGACACCAGGATTTTTCGCAAACATCAATGCGGACAATAACATTTGGCGCTAGTCTGGCGATGACTTTTTCTCTTTTGCGACCTGTACCGTATAAATATGTAGGTTGCGCGGAGATAACCAAAGCTGTTTTTCTGTTATTAAGTACGGAATTATGCATCCACAAAACAGTACCGTCCATATCTTCTATTTTTGACCATTCGCGAGCCTTGCGTAAAATACTTACCGGCAGGTATTTGCGATGATATACCCATAATTTATGAAACTCTGTTCCCGGGCCTGCTCTACCATTTGTGCTTTTGAACACCAGGCTTGCCCAAGCCTCGTTGGTTTCTTTTTGCGAATCAGCAGGAATAATTGTTTCGGGGGCGGCTTTTTGGCTGCTAGCAACCAACAGCAATAAAACGCAAAACAATAATTTATAGGGTGAAAACGACATGAGCTCACAAAACAATTTGGCGGATCATTGAGTGTGGCTTGTATTGGTTAAAAAAATACAACGCATTTAGGGCTGAAATTACCCGCGTCCGGTACGGATATGAGAAAAATAGCTGATGATTTCGTCGAAGAGTCTTAAAAGGGGTAAACTCTTTTTGCGACCTTTCTCCTGATCCTGAACTATTTTTCTTCATACCGCGCTCCAAACCATAACTGTCAACACGACCCTAGCTTGGATAAAATAAATAAGCTATTGTACTGGCCGGCACCAAAATTTGGGTAGGCAATAATGAGCAACACTAAAACCAAGGTCGGTGTTACACGAAAGCTTGCGCTTACCACACTTGACCGGCTGAACGAGTTGTTCGATGTGCAAATGAACGAAACTGACCGCGCTTTATCGCAATCAGAATTGTTGCAAATGGCGGCAAATTGCGAAGTTTTATGCCCAACAGTTACCGATAAAATTGATGCTAAAATTCTTCTAGCCGGTGCAGGAAAGCTAAAGTTACTGGCGAATTTTGGCGCAGGAACTGATCATATTGATTTGCAGATCGCTTCCGAGCAAGGAGTTATTGTCACTAATACCCCTGATGTTTTAACCGAAGATACTGCTGACCTGACAATGGCATTGTTATTGGCGGTTCCAAGGCGGATCATTGAGGGCGTGGATTGTTTGCGTTCAGGTGGTTATCAGGCTGGTTGGTCGCCGACATGGATGATGGGGCGATCATTGGGCGGCAAAAAGCTCGGTATTATTGGCATGGGGCGGATCGGCCAAGCGGTTGCGGCTCGGGCAAGAGCCTTTGGTATGCAAATACATTACCATAATCGTCGGCAAGTTTCACCGGCT
>JAKITZ010000038.1 GCA_021647805.1 Robiginitomaculum sp. | reverse complement strand
TTTTTTTGTCGATTGTGGCATTTTTAACGACAATTCATCTCATCTGCGACAAATTGCCATACTATGACTGCTTGTGAATTGCTGACTGCCTTCCCAAATGTTATCTTACAGTACACGGATCAGACTTTTCGTTTCTGGTTCTGATTTACCCTTGCTTGTTTCGGGTAGTTTATTGGTTTTGTTTTTCCCGATCTTTAAGCAAGTCATTTGCTTGATAGTCGGAGAATGAAAATGCAAAAAAAACTTACAAAAAAACACACAGTTAATGAGCATCAAAAACTTTCGGTTGTGGATGTTAAAAATTCCGGGGGACAATTTCCGCGTCTGTTGTCGAAAATGCAATTGATTAAACAGGGGCGGTTAGAAATGGTTTTACCTGATGGCAGAGCCGTTGTTTATGGTGCGGATGAGGCTGGAACAATAGCTGATATGCAGGTTCATGATTGGCGGGTATTTAGAGACATATTAGCTCATGGAGATATCGGTCTTGGTGAAAATTATGTCAAAGGCTTGTGGGATGCCAGTGATTTAAAGATTTTGATGCGAGTGATAGTTGAAAATATTACTGTTTTCGAGAAACATGTTCGTGGAAATTGGGTGTTTCGTACTATTGATAATTTGAAGAACAAACTCAAACCCAATACTCTGCAAAACAGCCGAGAAAATGTTCAAGTTCATTATGACCTTGGCAATGATTTTTACCGGCTTTGGCTAGACGAAGGCATGGCTTATTCTAGCGCCTTGTTCCAAGGAGATCCGTCCGTATCGCTTAAAGACGCACAAAATGCCAAATATCAAAGAATATTGGATAGGCTTTCTCCTGCGCCAGATGATCATATTCTGGAAATTGGCTGTGGTTGGGGTGGGTTTATGCAAGCTTCCGCCAGCAAAGGTCTTCGTGTTACCGGCGTAACATTAGCTGATGAGCAAGCTGCATGGGCCAAGAAACGATTGGCCAAAGCCGGTTTGGATAAGTTGGCCGAAGTGCGGTTGCAGGATTATAGAGAAGTCAATGAACAATATGATCATATTGTTTCCATCGGCATGTTCGAGCATGTTGGTGAGGCCTATTGGAACCAGTATATGAGCGCAGTTTATAAGTATTTGAAGTCGGGTAGCAAAGCCATGATTCAAACAATAATTGTCAGGGAAGATCTGTTTGATAGGTATCGTAAAAGCAGTGATTTCATCCGTGAATATATCTTCCCCGGTGGAATGTTACCTTCACGAAAACGCTTCGAACAAGAAGCGACTAAAGCCGGGCTTTTGGTCAATGACGTTTTTCATTTCGGCAGAGATTATGCCATTACGCTAGAAAAGTGGCTGGCACAGTTTGACGAAAATATAGATGAGATAAAATCACTTGGCTTTGATGATGAATTTATCCGCAAATGGCGGTTTTACCTCGCCAGTTGCGCCGCCATGTTCCGCGGTGGCAGGGTCGATGTGATGCAGGTGGAGCTGCAAAAACCAGAAGCATAGTTTCATAGGAGGCGATAATGGATCATAGCAAAAAACATAAAAATGTTACTCACAAAAAGCGGCAATGGTTCAAGACACCGTTTGGCATACTTGCTTTATTCATTTTGACGGCTCTTGGTTTTGTCTTGTATTCGGAATATGGCTCAATAATTGGTTTTAGCTGGATTTGGTTGGTGTTTTTGCTCTGTCCGTTATTGCATATAATTATGTATGGCGGGCATGGAGATAAGCATTAGCAACTTCAAAATAATGGTAGAGTTTAAGGAGAATTGAATATGACAAAAACAAATAACGAAAAGAAATCATGCTGCGGTGGTAGCAGTAAGTCGGCAACAGAGAAATTGACCTCGGCGGCTGCAATTGCGTCAACCTGCTGTCAGGGAGAGCGTGGCCAAAGTCGCAAAGAAACTGAAACGGTAGCAACTGATTGTTGCGGTGGTAAGAAACATTGAGAATTATCCGTTAGAAGGCTTTTAGTAAAAACTCTAAGCCTGTACTCTCTTCGGACATCAATTATTGCCAGCTTTGCGGCGGCTTGGTCTGCTCATTGCTTTTACTGCTTTTCGTCTGGTATCAACGTCAAGATCAGCCAGTATTTCCAAAATTAATGCCTGGCCATCTGCCGAGGCATGATTTTCAGCCTGCCTTAATTGGTCAAGTGCGGTTTTTATTGCTTGATCGTCCAATTGCTCGGCCAATAACAAGAAATAAACTTGCCGCCGTAGCTTGCGTACCTGCCTAGAGTTTGTGCGGTATTTGCCCTTACTTTTTTTAATGAGTGCTCGAATTTTTTTACGCTCAACAGGTGGTAAAGCCCGTAAAAACCCCCTGCCATTAAATGAACTATTACCGAGCTTGGGTGCTGTTATAACTGATTGTGGTTTGGCTTTATTTTGATTGCTGGCAATGAACATACCGGCCATGCCACCAACTAGCAGCAGGTTTATTGCCAAAGATAAAATCAACACCCAGATAAAACTGCGATTTAAGGTCATGTCTCTGTCCCTATTTCAAAAATAAAGGAGTTGTTGGAAAATGCCCCAGAAATCAAATCAGTAACATCTTGTTGATTTTGATAAACTTCCGCACCGGCATAACCGCTGACACCGCCTAAAATGACAATCGCTAAGACGCTTACCATAGCCATGGCGTATTTATGCTGTCTTTGCCCGAACAATAATTCAAACATAGCAGGTAGGCTTGCTTGTTGATCTCGCGAATATGGATTGAACGAACGCAAAACCTTATCAGTCAATATGTCACTGGCTTGTTGTGCAGGTAATTGCGACAGCAATTTATTTAATGCGTTGTTTTGTTTGTTTCCATTTTCCATCTTTTCATTCTCCATAGTTTATTTTTCAAGCATTTCTTGAGCTTGATCGGCCAAAGACAGACGTAAAGCCTTGCGGCCTCTGGCCAGTAATGATTCTAGTGCCTCAACGCTGATTTGCATTATTTGCGCCGCCTCAATGTTTCTCATTTCTTGTAAGTGACAAAGGGTAATTGCTGCTTTTTGCCGTGGTGCCAAAGCCTCTATTGCTGTTTTTACCTGCTGTGAGGTCTGGTTGTTGACGATAATTTCATCGGCGCCCGATATGCTTTCATCAGTATGCTCAGGTAGCACCTCCATATAAATTTCACGTTTCTTTCGTAGCCGATCATAACACAAATTCAACGCCACCCGATGCATCCATGTGTAAAATTTCGCTTTTCCCGGCTGCCATTTTTTAGCATGCACCCAAACTTTCAAAAAAACTTCTTGCGCTACGTCTTCAGCTTCGCTTGGGTCATTTAGCATATAGCCCGCGAGTGCGATAATTGATGGTAAATGTTTAACCACCAATAAGTTGGCAGCTTTTGCATCGCCCGTAGCAATACGCTTGACCAAATTGCCATCAGGGTCGTCGGGTTTTTTAAGCCGTGTTTTGATTACGGACACCTACTGTTTTAACTGCTGAATTGCCCGCCTTACTGAGGACAAATGATGAACCGAGCAAGTTATTTTATCGCCGTTTATTGGCACGGGGTTTTTTGTTCGCTATAGCAATTTTGATTTCCTCATAAGTAACCAAATTATCGCTATTGCTGTCAAACTTATTCATGAACCACTCTTTGCGAGCCAAAAATTCAGCCCTAGATATCCGTCCGTCTTTATCAGCGTCCATGTTTGCTCGCCGCGTCTTTGCTTTGGAGCGTCTTTTTATTTTAGCATCTTTTTTGTCGGCACGGCTTAAAACACCGTCATTATTGACATCAAGTCGTGCAAACCTCTGTTTTCTTGCTTCTAAAATTTCAGAACTGGAAATAGAGCCGTCTTTATTGCTGTCCAAGCGTGTAAGTAATGGTGAAGCTTGGGAGGTAAACTCCAACAAGGAAACGTCACCATCACCATTACTGTCAAGCTTGGTCTGTCTATCAAGGCGACGAGCAGCTTTACGTTCTCGGCGATCATGTTTCCTCGTGAACCTCAATAATTTCTTTTCGCGATGTGAAATGAAGCCATCAGAATTGCGATCTGCATCGTCAAATCTTTTAGCCCGCAAAATCGCCACTTCGCCGATGGTGATTTTGCCATCATTATTGGCATCAAGCTTTTGCATGATCTTGGTTGCTTTGTTTGCAGACCGTTCGTTGGGACGATCACTTGCCAATGATATTACCGGTATTGCCATGGCCAATAAGCCATAGGTTAAAATTGTTCGTAGTTTCATAATGCTATTCCTTTTATCTGCCCAGCTATGAGATAAACGTGCCTATGTGGTTTTTCCGTCGTTCTTTTCCTTAAGTACATGATCCAAAACCGCGCTTATTTGCTGGCGGCAAGTTTGTATTTCTTCTTCCAACTGCGAAAAGGAGCTTGTTTTTGTGCTGGTGATAATGGGCAGCCGCAGTCTTTTTGGTATTTCATTAGAAGTGCCAATGCGCCCCAATGCCATATTGGTTATTTGTAAAACCCCGTGATAAAGCCGATGCGCTTTTAGTAATTGCTCGAATTGTTTGGTGTCGATAAACTTGGCCAAGGCGACTTGGTTTTGCTGTGATGGAGTTTGGAAAAAGGATTTGAAATTACTGATTTCTGGTGACAGTAGAGAAATAGTTTGCATTATAAATTCCAACTCCGTCAAACCGCCGGGGCCGTTCTTTATATCCCATAATCCGAGGCTTGGCTTTTCGCTATGTAGCAACTTTCGCATTTTAGAAACTTCGCTGATAACTTTGCTTTTATCCGTGAAGTCAGAAATAATACGCTGGCAAACTTGTTGTGCTTGGCTTGCGAATTGCTGGCTAGAAGCCGAAATTATTTGCGCCCGACTTAATGCCTGAAACTCCCAAGTTCTGGCAGTTTTCTGGTAATAATTTAAGAATGAATTGATCTCTACGGCTATCGGCCCTGATTGTCCGGAGGGGCGTAAACGCATATCCACTTCGTATAACAAGCCCTCTTCTGTTGGTGCAGATAATGCGCTGATCAATCGTCTTGTAAAACGCGCTGCCCAAACCTCTGCCGGTGGAACGGGCGGGGTATTATTTGCTTCGTAAACAGGGGTATATAATACCATAATATCCAAATCAGACCCGGGCATCATTTCAAAACTTCCGAGCTTGCCAAAAGCCAATACCACCCAGTTCGCCGGTGCTGTTTTGGTCTTGTAGCAAAGCTGCTTCGAAACTTGCTGAGCAAGTCCGTCGATTGTAGTTGCTGCGAGGGCAGAACATGTCTGCGCGATTTCTTGTGGATTGGCATTACCGGTTAATAGCTCTGCCCCGATGTTGAACATGGCTTCTTGAACGCCTCTTCTGGCGATGTTCATTGCTTGCTCGATGTCATTTGCTTTGGCAATGTCGTGGCGTAAAATGTTTGCTAGATCATGATTGCTGTCGCTAATTATCAAGGCTTCTAAAATATTTGGGCGTTTAGTTAGAACGGCTCCCAACTTCGGAGCCATTTGGAATATATCGACTAAACGGGTTAGTAACCCAGGGCTGTTGGCAAACAGTGATAAAATTTGCACGCCGGCGGGCAAAGCTTCGAAGAATTGGGCAAAACTGTTGAATGCGGCATCAGGATCAGGGGTTTTAGCAAGCGAATTGATAATTTCCGGTGCTAATGCCACCAATAACCGCCGCGATCTTTCGCTACGAGTGGCTTTAATCTGCCCGGACATCCAGATACGCATGCGCGTTAAAATCTCATTGGCGTTTATAAATCCGGCGTGTTCGATTAGTGCTATTGCCTCGGGGTGATTTTCAAATCCTGACAAATGTAAGGCATCTTTTGGTTTTTGCGAGGTGTCTTTAGCAAAAAATACTTTCGTTAAAGATGCAATTTCAGAAGTGCAGTCCAACAGTTCTTTTTCAAATTCTTTCTCACTACTAAACCCTAATAGCCGTTGGAACTTTTGTTGTTGTTGCGGGCAATCAGGAAGCACATGGGTTTGGCGATCATTCACCATTTGCAAAGCGTGTTCAACGCGGCGTAAAAATGTATAGTTTTTGATCATATTGCTGGAAGTGGTTTCTGGAATTAAACCGGTATCGGATAATGAAACAAGTGCGCTGATAGTGTCTTTTTCTCGTAGTTCCGGTTTGCGACCACCATGAATAAGTTGCAAAGTTTGAGCAAAAAGCTCAATCTCGCGAATACCGCCAACACCTAATTTTACATTATACCCCGGACTTGCAGGTTTCGGCTGGTCTTTACCAAATAACACTTGTTGGCGTATTTGGTGTATGTCTTCTATGGCGGCAAAGTCGAGGTTTTTGCGCCAGATAAATGGCTTCATCTGTTTGATAAAATCTTCGCCAGCATGAACGTTGGCAGCAATAACTCTAGCCTTTATCCACGCGGCTCTTTCCCATGTTTGACCAACGCTCTCATAATAAACAAGTGCCGCATCAGTTGACAAAACAATAGGTGTTGATGATGGGTCGGGGCGTAAACGTAGATCAACACGAAACACATAACCAAACTCGGATACATCACTTAAGCAGTTAGTTATCTCTCTGGCCAAGCGGATAAACACTCGGGGATCAATTTCTAGCTCATCGGGGTTTTGCTTTCTTTGGAAGAAAAACGCCAAATCAACATCGCTGGAATAATTAAGTTCAGAGCCGCCCAGTTTACCAAACGCAATGATAAAAAACCCGCTTTTCGATAAGCTTGGTAAAGGTGCCTTATTGTGCTGGCAAATCATCTGCCAGCAAAACCTTGCGGTGATTTGGATAACTTTATCAGCAAACTTAGACAGGCTGCTGGTTATTTTGCTCGTATTCCATACCCCACAAATATCAAGCAATGCCAAAGACAAATGGTATTTTGTTTTAATTTGCCGAATTGATTTAGCAAAACTTTCCTGATCGGTAGCGGTTATTTGTCGCAGCTCTCGTATTAGCTCTTTCATTACTTTGTCAGGGTTCGAGACAAACAGTTTTTTGACTTGCTTAGGATGATTATTCAATAGCTTTGCCAAATAAGGTGAATTGGCAATTATTGCTGTTAGTATTTGCTGCAAGTTATCATTGCCGCCAGACAATGATTTTGCCAGTTCCGCCAGTTCTGGTTGGCTTTCGTCGCCACCTAAAGAAGGGCTTTGGCTAATAGCTGATATGAAATTTGAATCACTCACATGGTAATCTGTATCATAAAATCGCAAACCATTATGACTAAAAGTTTATCATAATCTAACTATCCTTGCATTGACGTTGTACTGTCCAGCTAATATCATTTAGCAGGGCTGTTGAGACTTAAGTGGTTTCGATGGCATTTAGAACGGGTGCGTAAAAACCGTGAGCAATAATGTCATTGGAGACAAAAATGAAAATTTCTAAAAAATGGGCGTTGGCGGTTTTATTAACTTCCGGGCTAGCACTTGGTTCGTGCGCTTCTATTTATCAAAAAGAAGCTGAACCTGCTGCGCCAATGGCTGATAAGCCAATTGTGGTAACTCCTGAGACCTGCAAAGCAATGATGCAAGGCATGCATAAAAAAATGAAGTCCGACGGCATGGACAAAGCGGCGATGAAGAAAAAGATGATGGCCGGTGAAGGAATGACCGCCACTCAAAAACAATGCCATAAAATGATGCATGCAAAACATAAAAAGATGCATGCAGAAAAGAAAAAAATGGATCATAGTGCTATGAGACAGGACGAAATGAAAAAGCACAAGTATTCTGGCGAGCACAAGAAAATGGCCGTTTCTGACGAGTGCAAAGCCAAGATGACCAAAATAAAAGCAAAAATGAAGTCCGGTGAGTTGGATATGGCGACATTGAAAGCAAAAATGAAAGCTAAATCAATGGACGATATGACTGATGAGCAAAAGCAGTGCCATAAAGTCATTAAACATAAAATGAAGAAGAAAATGCACAAAAAGAAGCATGAGGCAGAAAAAGCTGCAAAAGCCGCTGAACCTGCTCACGAGCATTAAGACCTAAGCCTAATTGAAAGTAATAAAAATAATGCCCGGAGGCGATAACCTTCGGGCATTATTTTTATTTAATAGACCTTGGTTTAGTGCTTAGTTCTTCATCCAGCCGGTTAGCTGGATTAAGCCGGTCATGATTGCCACCAAATCATCTTCAATAGCTGTTTTCATTTCTCGTAATTTACTAAACTCTGTGGCTGTATCATTGCTTGGTTGCTCGTCAAATTCCATGATCAGATCTTCGGCCATAGCCAATTTGAACCCGGGGTGTCCGGTAAAGCCTATTGCATTTTTGCCTATTTGGAAAATTGCTGTTCTTCCTTGCGCATCTATTGCCAATTCTTTGGCATAGGACGGCGGTAATGGTCGATCTCGGCCATAGGTTATGTGGGCAAATTTTTGTGGCAAAAAACCGTTTAAGGCTTGGGTGTCAGTTCTAGTGGCTGTGCTTGCTAGAAACTCTAATGGCGAGCTTTCAACGGCTCCATCTGCGGCTAAGGACAGGATTTGCGCCCCCAACCCCACAGCCAAAACTGGCTTACCCATCATTAAACATGCTCTAGTTAGTTTTATCTCGGCATCCAGCGTCGGCACATCGCGTATTCCGGCGCTACCCCATGGCCCGCCACCTAGCAGGATCAAGCCATCGCCAATAGTTGCGATATCCGGCGGGCTAGCACCTTCGGTAAATGGTCGGGAGTAATTAAAGCGTATTCCGCGTCCCTCAAGGTGGTCTTCCATCAGCCCCAGATAGTCTGCCGAGGTATGTTGGATGACCGATAGGTATTTC
Source organism: Robiginitomaculum sp. (assembly GCA_021647805.1). Taxonomy (GTDB): domain Bacteria; phylum Pseudomonadota; class Alphaproteobacteria; order Caulobacterales; family Maricaulaceae; genus Robiginitomaculum_B. The sequence goes on along the minus strand of JAKITZ010000038.1, from coordinate 4,854 downwards.
ATAAAGTTCTAGCTCTTTTTCTTGGCCGCAGGTTTCTTCTTAGTCGTAGCCTTCTTTTTTGTGGCAGGTTTTTTCTTAGGCGCGGCTTTCTTTTTTGCTGGTTTTTTCTTTTTGCCTTTGGCTGCTTTTGCATCAACCCATTCTACTGCTTGCTCAACAGTTACGCTAACCGGATCAGTTCCACGGGGCAGTGTGGCATTGGTCTTTTCATGTTTTATATACGCACCATAACGCCCGTCCAGCACCTGCATGGTTTTGCCACTTGTCGGGTGATCGCCAAGTTCTTTTAAGACTTTTGCACCGGCTCTACCGCCTTTTTTGGCACGCTTGTCGGCGATCATATCAACCGCACGATTCAGGCCAATTTCAAACACATCTTCAATCGCGGGCAAATTGGCGTAAGTTTTTTCGTGATGCACATACGGCCCGTACCTGCCAATTGCAGCAGTTATCATTTTGCCGTCTTCGGGGTGAACGCCAACATCGCGCGGCAGGCTAAGTAGCTTTAACGCCTGTTCCAGATCCACTTGATCTGGTGACCATGATTTTGGGATACTACCGCGTTTTGGTTTATCTTCATCGCCTAATTGTACATAAGGGCCAAAGCGTCCGGTTTTCAAATAAACTTCAAGACCGCTTTTAGGATCAGTACCCAAAGTTTCGTCTTTAACGGCTGTCGCATCGCCATCACCATTAGGCGTTAGCGGCTTGGTGAATTTGCAATCTGGGTATTTGCTGCAACCAATAAAAGCCCCATATCGTGATAGTTTTAAGCCAAGTCTGCCATCATCACATGACGGGCATTTGCGCGGATCAGGTGCGCCTGCCTCGTGGGGAAATAAGTGTGGCTCTAAGGCTTCGTCAAGCGCGTCCAGTACATGAGTAACCCGCAAGTCGGCAATGTCGTCAATTGCAGCGGAAAAATCTTTCCAGAAATCTGATAACAGTTTTTTCCAATTTAATTTGCCTTCGGCTACTGCGTCTAATTGCTGTTCTAGTTCTGCGGTGAAATCATATTGAACATATCTAGCAAAGAAGTTTTCAAGAAAGGCCACCACAACCCGTCCCTTATCGTCGGGAATGAAGCGTTTCTTGTCTAGGGTCACATAGTCGCGATCCTGTAATACCTGCAATATAGAGGCATAGGTTGATGGACGGCCAATGCCAAGGTTTTCCATTTCTTTTACCAGCGATGCTTCGGTAAACCTAGGTGGTGGCTGGGTGAAGTGCTGATCGGTTTCGATGTTGGAAATTGCTGCGGCTTCACCAACACTTACCTTTGGTAATTGGCTATCGGTTTCATTTTCACGATCATCTTTGCCTTCTTGGTATAATACCAAAAATCCGTCGAATAATGTTACCGTTCCTACTGCGCGCAAAGTGGCTGAACCATTGTTTAACTCAATAGTGGTTCGTTCTTGTCTTGCGCTTTGCATTTGACTGGACACTGCGCGGTTCCAAATCAGCCAATATAGCTTCTTTTCATCACCATCTAATCGCAAACTGTCCGGGTGGCGAAAGAATGATGTTGGTCGTATTGCTTCGTGGGCTTCTTGGGCATTTTTGGCTTTTGATTTATAGTATCTTGGTTTCTCAGGGACGTACTCACTACCAAATCGTTTGGCGATGATGTCTCGCGCTTCACTTACTCCTTCTGGTGCCATTTGCACCGAATCTGTCCGCATATAGGTGATCAGGCCAACGGTCTCGCCACCAATATTGATCCCCTCATATAACCTTTGCGCTGCTCGCATGGTTTGTGAAGCGGCAAAGCCCAATTTACGTGAAGCCTCTTGTTGCAAAGTAGATGTGATAAACGGTGGTGAAGGGTGTCGTTTGGTCGGCTTGGCTTCAACGCTAGAAATTGTAAAGTCGCTGGCCTCTACCGCTTGTCTGGCAGCTTTTGCCGAGGCTTCATCAGGCAAGGCCAGTTTGGTTAACTTTTTACCACCAAGTTCCACCAAACGGGTGTCGAATAATTGATGCGAGCCGACTTTTGCTTTGGCCGCTACACTCCAATATTCATCTGATTTGAATTTTTCTATTTCCAGCTCGCGGCTACATATTAGCCGTAAAGCCACCGACTGTACTCTACCTGCTGAACGTGATCCGGGTAATTTGCGCCATAATACCGGTGATAAGGTAAAGCCAACTAGATAGTCCAATGCTCGCCTGGCCAGATAGGCTTCAACCAGTTCCATGTCTAATTGCCGTGGGTTTTGCATGGCAGTAGTAACCGCAGACCTGGTAATAGCGTTAAATACCACCCGGCTAACCGGCACGTCTTTTTTTAGAGCGCGACGTTTTTTTAAGGCTTCGATCAAGTGCCATGAAATTGCTTCACCCTCACGATCCGGGTCAGTTGCGAGGATCAGTTCTGTTGCGCCTTTGGTGGCATCAGCAATGGCTTTAAGGTGTTTGGCTGATCGTGATCCAACTTCCCAGCTCATGGCAAAATCTTCATCAGGCCTTACCGAGCCATTTTTGGCCGGCAGATCGCGAACATGACCAAAACTGGCCAGAACAAAATAGTCCTCGCCCAAATACTTGTTGATGGTTTTCGCCTTGGCAGGGGATTCAACAACAACAATTTTCATGGATTTTTCCTGTGCCTATAAAACATCAATTCTAATTGCGCGTGAACCTGCAAGGGCAATGGGTGCTTTGTCAATCGAAACTATCTTGCATTATCATAAAAACTCTTATAGATTGTAATTTTTATGTTCCACAACTATGAAAGACGGTAATGCAAAATACAAGATCAGACCCAAGTGTTGGATCACAAGGTGAACCAATGCCAGTTTTAAGCTCTAGTGATGCCTCAAACTACTTGTCAGAACTGCTCCCACAAATGGCAAATATTGCGCGTAAATCTAAAATGAATGATGTTGCGGATTTGATTTTATTGGCAGCAAACCTCACGCATAAATCAAACACAGATCCCCATTAACTGGTTTTGCAAACTAAACCACCGGGAAGACATTGCGCCAGACCGGCTAGTTCTAGCTCCATCAGTGCCGCAGAACAGGCAGCAACAGAATGCGAACTGGCGCGGATAACTTCATCTCGATGAATGGGACTTGGTGAAAGCAACTCTAGTATTGCTACTCGCGCTAAATCAATTTGTGATTCATCGGTTTCAGGAGTAGCACGTTTGCCATATTCAGGTTCTGCTTCTGAAACTCTGATTGTCGATTGCGATTGTAATACATGCAAAACATCGTCGGCGCTTTCAATTAAGTGTGCGCCTTGTCGAATTAAATCATTGCTGCCACGGGACCTAGGATCAAGTGGTGATCCGGGACAGCTAAAAACTTCACGGTTTTGTTCTAATGCGGTTCTGGCGGTAATTAACGAGCCAGATCGCAAAGCGGCTTCGATAATTATTGTTCCCAGGGATAGTCCTGAAATAATTCTGTTGCGCCGTGGAAAATCTCTGGCGATAGCTTTATGACCTAGTCTGCGTTCAGAAACTATTGCACCGGTTTCGATGATTTTTTGTCGCAACTCTGCATGCTCACTTGGATAGATATGATCAATTCCGCCGGCAACCACCGCAATTGTACCGGTGTTGATTGCACCAATATGCGCCGCGCCATCAATGCCTCTGGCCAGTCCAGAAACCACAATCATACCAGCATTGCCCAACTCCCCGGCTAATTGTCTGGCAAAGCGCATGCCGATAGCAGACGCGTTACGCGAACCAACGATTGCGCAGGATTTGGGATTTAAGCAAGAAATATTGCCCAAGACGCTTATTATCGGTGGCGGTGGATCAATAGCATTTAGCAGCTTTGGATAATCAGGATCACATGAAGCCAGCATCTGCCCGCCAATACTGTGCAGCTCGTCAATTTCAGCTTCGGCGCGTTCAATGGTTGGAATGCTAAGCGCCTTGATACGACCACCTCGCTTAGCCAGTTCAGGGATCGCATCTAATGCCTCTGTGGCGGTTCTGTAGCGTAAAATTAGATCACGAAATGTAACCGGCCCGACACCACTGGTGCGGGTGAGGCGCAACCAATCGCGCAATTCTGCGTGATCAGGTTTGTTAGTATTTCTCATTTTTTGTCTTTAGAGCCGAACTTAGGTTCATTACCGGTCATCAGTCGTAGGATATTGTCAAAATGCCTAATCGAGACAATCAACGCCATCACGCCGGCAAACACTGCCAGTTCCGGTTTGCCAAGTGCCAAAGCAATAGCAGGCGCACTGTTTACCGCAAACAATGCCGCTAATGAGGAAATACGCATCGATAATGCCACAAGCAGCCAGATCGCTGCGGTGATCAATCCTAATGGCCAACTGGCAATCAATAGCCCGCCAAAGAATGTTGCCACACCTTTGCCGCCACGAAAGTTTAACCAAACTGGATAACAATGACCGATCAAGGCGGCTATTGCCGCAATTATCGCCGCCATTGCCAAAGGATCAGGAAATAATATTTTTGCCAGATAAAATGCAGCGGCAGCTTTACCGCCATCGAGCAAAACCGTGGCCAATGCAATGTCTTTGCGGCCAGTTCGTAAAACATTGGTTGCGCCGATATTGCCCGATCCAATTTTGCGAATATCGCCGAGTCCAGCCAAACGGCTAAGTAAAACCCCAAATGGAATCGAGCCAAGAAAATATCCAATAGTCGCCGCCAAAAACCATTCAATTGTCATTGTTCTTCCCGCCTAAAAATATGATTATACTAAAAATACTGATTAAACGATCTTTTTAGTATACTTTATTTTTCTATCCATCAACTTATCCAAAAATCGCCCTCAAGTAGCAAGCTCTAACATTGCGGTAGGGCAAACCAAAGTTTTCCACTTTTTGGGTCGATGGAGTGTATATCGTGAACTACAT
>JAKITZ010000270.1 GCA_021647805.1 Robiginitomaculum sp. | reverse complement strand
TTGTATTGGTAATTCTGGGCCTTTGGCTCCGGCTTTGTCGAAAACCATAAATGATCACGGGCTAACATCATGTTCGGTCTTATCGGGCAATCGCAACTTTGAAGGCCGTATTGGCCCTGATATCCGGGCTAATTACTTGGCTTCTCCGCTATTGGTGGTGGCTTATGCAATTGCCGGTAATTTGAACGTAAACCTTAGCACTGATCCATTGGGTAATGACCAAGACGGCAATCCGGTTTATTTGAAAGACATTTGGCCTAGTTCTGCTGAAATTGCTGAAGTTGTGCAGAATAGTGTCAGCCCTGAAATGTTTGCCACACGTTATGCCAATGTGTTCAAAGGTGATGCCGGTTGGCAAGAAATTGAAGTTTCCGGCGGGGAAACGTATAATTGGTCACCGGGATCAACATATATCCGCAATCCACCGTTTTTTGAAGGCATGTCGATGGATCTGCCGGTAATATCAGACGTGAAAGACGCGCAAATTTTGGGCTTGTTTGGTGATTCAATTACTACCGATCATATCTCACCAGCTGGGGCAATTTCCGGCTCATCACCGGCGGGAGATTATCTAAAAAGTCACCAAATCGCACCAAAAGATTTTAACTCTTATGGTTCGCGCCGAGGCAATCATGAAGTAATGATGCGCGGTACATTTGCCAATATTCGCATTCGTAATCAAATGCTGGATAATGTCGAGGGCGGCTACACCAAGCATTTTCCTGATGGCGAGGTAAAGGCAATTTATGATGCGGCCATGGCATATCAGGCCGAGGGCAAATCTTCGGTTATCATTACCGGCAAGGAATATGGTACCGGATCATCACGGGACTGGGCGGCCAAGGGAACCAGATTGCTTGGTGTTCGGGCGGTAATTGCGGAAAGTTTCGAGCGTATTCACCGTTCTAACTTGATCGGAATGGGCGTGTTGCCTTTACAATTTGCTGAAGGGGAGGGGCGACAAAGTCTTGAGTTAAGCGGCGATGAGCTGGTCAGCATTTCTGGATTTGGCGATATTACTCCGCAGGGGCAGATTGCTGTTAGCATTAAATTTGCCGATGGTAGCACTAAGGAATTGCAGGCTTTGGTGCGGATCGATACCGATACCGAGTTGGAATATTTCCAAAACGGCGGTATTTTGCATTTTGTATTACGCAACTTAGCGCGAGAAATGGCTTAATTTCGTTTACAGAAAAAGTTACACTCCATCGACCCAAAAAGTGGGAACCGGTTTTTGGATAAGTTGATGGATCCAGAAGACAAAGTACTAAAAATACAGTTTAATTTAAGTTTTTAGTATAGATGCATTTTTTGTTCATAGACCTCGCGTAAGTGTGAAATGATTGTGTCTGGCGGTAATGCTGTTTCGATAGTATACAGTTTTTCATGATAAAATTTTTGCTTATACCTTTTATTGCCATTTCGCTGTTTAGCGCAGCTGTAACCGCATCAGAACCAGATAAACGTCCGGTGCTGGTAGAGCTGTTTACTTCGCAAGGCTGTGCAAATTGCCCCGGAGCAAATAAATTTTTGGCCACAATTTCTGATCGCGAAGATGTAATTGTGTTATCTTTGGCGGTGGATTACTGGGACTATCTTGGCTGGAAAGACACTTATGCCATGTCCGAGTTTACCAAGCGACAAGCAGTTTACGGCAAAACCTTGCACACACGGCGGCCATATACTCCGCAAGTGATCATAAACGGTCAAATTTCGGTCAAGGGAACCCGCGAGAAAAAAGTATTAAAAGCCATAAAATCTGTTCAGAAGAAATTACCACCAGCGCCGGAAGTTTCCTTTGTGCGCCTAAGTGATAAAATGCAACTTACCATCTCTGCCGGTAATGTGTCCAAAGAAGAAGTTATAATATTGATCGCTGATTATATGCCGGGTGTGCATCACATAGATGTAACCGGTGGTGATAATGAAGGTAAAACCCTTGATCAAGTAAATATGGTAACCAAATTACATCAGGTCGGCGTGTGGAATGGTGAAGCTATGGTTATTGATCTACCATTGGCGCAAGAAGGCTCTTGCATTGTTATTTTACAAGCAGTAGGCCAAGGCAAGGTGTTGGCCGTGAGCAAGTTGCAAGGCTAATAACTCATATTCGAAATAGACGGTAGATCAAGTCCGGGACTAAATCTTTTACTGAAAATTGACGCTCGTAAGGGACGATCCCGCCTGTCGTCATCACACGATTTATTCGGGTGATCCAGTTTTTCCATGCTCTGGATACCCCTCTAAACTCACGACACAAGTGCAACACTTTGCTAGAAAGATGTTGCAATGGGAAGAATGTACAGGCAGCTCAGC